>JBEEJP010000205.1:0-3777 GCA_041169125.1 Pseudomonadota bacterium | reverse complement strand
TGGGGTGACGTTTTTTAGGTGGCTTCGCCACGCTTTGCACCAAGTCGTGCAAACGGGCAAAGGCCTCCATGCGGTTCATGTCTTGGCTGCGATGCTCTTGCGCTTTGATGACCACCACACCGTCTTGTGTGATGCGGTGGTCCGGCAAGGCCAACAAGCGGGCTTTCACAGCGTCCGGCAAGGACGACGCTTTGATATCAAAGCGCAAATGAATTGCACTGGAGACCTTGTTGACGTTTTGCCCACCCGCGCCTTGCGCACGAATGGCGGTGATGTCAACCTCAGACTCTTGGATGTGCATCACGGGCACTTAGACATGCCAACCGGGCAACTCACCCATCCCCCACAACACCAAGCTGATGGTGAAGAACGACACCATCGTGGTCACCAACAATGCCGCTGCGCAAAACCCTTCTTGACCATGGCGTTGTGCCAACAAAGGATAAATGCCCAACATCGGCATGCCTGCCAACAGCACGGCAGAAATTTTCAAGCTCGGTTCAATCGGCCCCACCACCATGAGCATGAGCCCGACCGCCAAAGGGTGCACCACCAGTTTGCCCAAAGCAATCCAACGCACCTCTTGAAGCAGGCCCACCATGCGCATGCCAACCAACGAGCCGCCATTGACAAACAAGGCGATGGCCGCCGTGGAAGCCGCAAACAGATTGACCGTTTTCGACAAGACCTCTGGCAAATGCCAACCGAACATGGCAAACACCAACCCCACCACGATGGCTTGCATCATGGGGATTTTTGCCATGCGCTTCAAGCTTTCAACGATGGTGCGTTGCCAAGACAAATGCGCAGCCTCACCACTCTCCGCAATGGCCAAGGCCAATGGGATGGTGAGCAGGTTTTCAATCAACACCGTCAACGCCAACCCCAAGCCCGCAGCTGGCCCTAAAAACTGCAACAAGATGGGATAGCCCACATAGCCGCTGTTGGAGCAACTCACCCCCATGGCCACCATGCCGCTCTCGGCAAGGGACTTCTTGCGCCACACACGCCACACCCCAAACCCTATGGCAAACGACAACATCGAGCCTGCGCCATACGCCAGCAAATAATTGGGGTTCATCACCTCGACAAAACTGCGCTGCGACAAGGCGTTGAACAACATGGCTGGCAATGCGAAGTTCATCACAAAGCGGCCCAACACTTGGCCATCGAGCTTGCTGAACATGCCACGACGGGTGGCTGCAAAGCCCAAGCCAATGGCCAAATAAATAGGACCGGTGATGGTGAGGATGTTGAGCATCAGAGAGACGTGTTGTTGTTTGAATTATTGTTTTTGAATGCCAGCGCGTTGAATCACGTCGTTCCAACGTTTGATTTCGGTGTGCAACCAGTCTTGCGCTTGTGCCACGGTGCTGGGGTGCGGCTCCACATTCAAGTCCAACAGCTTTTGACGCACCGCAGGGGTTTGCAAAGCCGCATTGACTTCTTTGTTCAAACGTTCCACCACGGCTTGCGGCGTTTTGGCAGGCACGCCCAAACCGTTCCATGAGGTCGACACCAAATTCGGCACGCCCCCCTCTTTGGCGGTGGGCACTTGTGGCAGCGCCACATTGCGCTTGGGACCGGTAACAGCCAAAGCACGCAAGGCACCACCTTTGATTTGTGGCAACACGGGGCTCAACACCTCCACCGCCACATCAATCTGCCCACCGCGCAAAGCGGTCATCACTGCGGGTGTGCCGTTGAACGGCACCACTTGCGCCTCTAAACCAGCCACCGATTTGAACAACTCTGCCGTCAAATGCTGTGTGCTGCCGATGTTGATGCTGCCAATGTTGAGCTTGCCTGGGTTGGCTTTGGCCCAGCTGAGCAACTCAGGCAAGGTTTGGAAACGCGATTCACTGCTGGTCACGATGGCCAAGTCGAACGTGCCCATCAAGGACACAGGCGTGAAGTCTTTGACAGGATCAAACGGCAACGACTTGAACAAGCCCGCACTCACCGCGTTGGCGTTGGACATCAGCAAAAGGGTGTAGCCATCCGGGTCCGCCTTGGCCACCATCTCCGCCGCCACAATGCCACCTGCGCCCGGACGGTTGTCAATCACCACCGACTGCCCCAAGCCTTCCGACATTTTTTGAGCCACCGTACGTGCAGTCAAATCGGCCACCCCGCCTGCGCCAAATGGCACAACGATGCGCAAAGGCTTCGTTGGGTAAGTCTGTGCTTGGGCGCTGAGCACCCCACACACCCACAAGCAAGCAACCAAGCAACGAGAAACAACACTGCGACGGGCTGACATAGGAACGTCTCCAAGGATTTTGTAAAGCTCACATTCTCTTTCATCACGAAAGGCCTGACAGGCGCGTCAAGAACCAGCGCACCGGCGCTGCCAACGCCACTGAGTACACTCTAGGGTTACGCTTTTTTAGACCTTCAAGGATTTGCCATGAACACGACCCCTTCCGGCTTGCAATACATCGACCACGTGGTAGGCGACGGCGCCACAGCCGCTGCTGGCCAACACGTCACCGTGCATTACACCGGTTGGTTGTACAAAGATGGTGAGCAAGGCGCCAAGTTTGACTCCAGCCGCGACCGCAACGACCCGTTTGACTTTCCCTTGGGCGCCGGCATGGTCATCAAAGGCTGGGACGAAGGCGTGCAGGGTATGAAGATTGGCGGCCAGCGCACCCTCATCATCCCGCCAGAGCTGGGCTACGGCGCACGTGGCGCGGGCGGTGTGATTCCTCCCAACGCCACCTTGAAATTCGACGTCGAACTGCTCGGCCTCGAATAAACCAGTGCAGCGCGGCAGCTTTGGGTTGCCGATCTCCAGCGGGGCCTTGCCCCGCTTTGTTTTGTCGCTGATCAATTTTTTGCAAAACCCCTCTTGAAATGGGGTTGGTCGCCCTCAGCTTTGCTGAATCTTCGTCCAACAAGCCTTACAAAGCATGTCAGAACCTACAGAAAAACAAGACCCCTCTGCCGCCACCCCTGCGGCCGACCATTTGGCCTCGCACATGGCGGGCATGGCGCCCGCTGCCGAAGCCCCCAGCCACGCCCAAGCGGCGACAGAACTCGACCCATTGGCTGCAGCACAAGCCGAAGTGGCCACCTTGCAGGCCAAAGTCGCCGAGCTGCAAGACCAATACATGCGCGGCCAAGCCGACGTGCAAAACGCCCGTCGCCGTGCGGATGAAGAAGTCTCCAAAGCCCGCAAATTTGCGCTCGAGAGCTTTGCCGACAGCTTGCTGCCCGTGCTCGACAGCCTCGAAGCGGGCTTGGCTGTGCAAACGGCCACCCCCGAGCAAATTCGTGAAGGTGCCGAAGCCACCTTGCGTCAACTGGTCAGCGCCATGGAGCGCAACAAAGTGATCGCCATCAACCCAGAGGCCGGCGCCAAATTTGACCCAGCCCAGCACCAAGCCATCAGCATGGTGCCTGCCGAGCAAGAGCCCAACACCGTGGTGACGGTGCTGCAAAAAGGCTACCTGATCGCCGAGCGCGTGTTGCGCCCTGCCCTCGTCACGGTGGCTGCACCGAAATAAACACTTGAAATGCGGACCGTTGTCCACATTTAGTTTTCATCTGAATTTTTAAAAGTTACTGGAGTAAGAACATGGGAAAAATCATCGGTATTGACTTGGGTACCACCAACTCGTGCGTGGCCATCATGGAAGGCAACGCCACCAAAGTGATCGAGAACGCCGAAGGCGCTCGCACCACACCGTCCATCATTGCGTATCAAGAAGACGGCGAAATTTTGGTGGGCGCCTCGGCCAAACGCCAAGCCGTCACCAACCCACGCAACAC
>JBEEJP010000204.1:0-3815 GCA_041169125.1 Pseudomonadota bacterium | reverse complement strand
CAAGTTGGAAATTTTGGATGCGATGGGCCAACGCTCGGTGTTGACCTTTGAGCGTTTCGAGGTCAACCCTGCCAACCTAGGGGCGGGGCAGTTCAACTTTGCCACGCCCAAGGGCGTGAGCATCATTAGGCCTTGATTGACCGTGTCTGCCACCCATACGCCACTTGCTGAACGTCTGCGCCCACGAACCTTGGGTGAGGTCATTGGCCAGCAACATTTGCTGGGCGAGGGCATGGCCTTGCGTGTGGCTTTTGAGTCGGGCCAGCCGCACAGCTGCATTTTGTGGGGGCCGCCCGGTGTGGGCAAAACCACCATCGCCCGTTTGATGGCCGATGCGTTTGATGCGCAGTTTTTGTCGATCAGTGCGGTGCTCGGGGGCGTGAAAGAAATTCGCGAAGCGGTGGAGCTGGCGCAAGCGGCCCGCGACTCACTCGACCCCAAACGCACCATCATGTTTGTGGATGAGGTGCACCGCTTCAACAAAAGCCAGCAAGACGCGTTTTTGCCGCATGTCGAGTCAGGCTTGTTCACCTTCATTGGTGCGACCACCGAGAACCCGTCGTTTGAGGTCAACTCCGCCTTGCTCTCGCGTGCGGCGGTGTATGTGTTGCAGTCGCTCAGCGTCGAAGACCTGACGCAAATCATTGCCAAGGCCCAAGCCATTGGCGCCGTGCCTGCGCTGCAAGAGGCAGCCTTGGAACGTTTGATTGCCTATGCCGATGGCGATGCCCGCCGCTTGCTCAACACGCTTGAAACCTTGTCGGTCGCCGCTGGCCGCGAGAAGCTGGAAGAAATCAACGATGCGTGGTTGTTGCGTGTCTTGGGCGAGCGCATGCGCCGCTACGACAAAGGCGGCGAACAGTTTTACGACACCATCAGCGCCCTGCACAAATCGGTGCGAGGCTCTGACCCCGATGCCGCGTTGTACTGGCTGGTGCGCATGTTGGATGGCGGAGCTGAGCCCAAATACATGGCACGCCGTTTGATTCGCATGGCCGCCGAAGACATTGGCTTGGCTGACCCACGCGCCTTGCGTTTGGCGCTTGATGCCGCCGAGGTGTACGAGCGCTTGGGCTCACCCGAAGGCGAGCTGGCGCTGGCCGAGTGCGTGGTGTACTTGGCCGTGGCCCCTAAATCCAATGCGGTGTACAAGGCCTACAACGAAGCCAAGGCCTTGGTGAAAAAAGATGGCACCCGCCCTGTGCCCATGCACCTGCGCAACGCCCCCACCCAGATGATGAAAAACATGGACTGGGGCAAAGGCTACCGTTACGCGCACGACGAAGAAGACGGCTTTGCCGCAGGCGAAAACTATATGCCTCAAGGCTTAGAAGGTACGGGCTTTTACCGACCTGTTGAGCGTGGCTTAGAGATCAAAATCGCCGACAAATTGCGCCACTTGCGCGATAAGAACAAACAAGCAGGTCAATAACAAATGGATGTTTTGCTTCAACAAGTCATCAATGGCTTGGTGCTCGGCAGCATGTACGCCTTGGTGGCGCTGGGCTACACCATGGTCTACGGCATCATCAACCTCATCAACTTCGCGCATGGCGAGGTGTTGATGGTGGGCGCGCTGTGCAGCTGGTCGGTGGTGGGCTTCTTGCAGCCCCTCATGCCCGACACACCGGGCTGGGTGCTGCTGCTGATGTCCATGGTGTTGGCCTCCATCGCGGCGGCGGCGCTGAACTACGCGATTGAAAAAATTGCCTATCGTCCGCTGCGCAACGCCCCCAAGCTGGCCCCGCTCATCACCGCGATTGGCATGTCCATCTTGTTGCAAACGCTGGCGATGATTGTGTGGAAACCCAACTACAAACCTTTCCCCGCGCTCTTGCCCACCACGCCCTTTGAAATTGGCGAGGCCGTCATCACGCCCACGCAGCTCATGATTTTGGGGTTGACCGTGGTGGCCTTGGCCGTGTTGTCATGGTTGGTGAACCGCACCCAGCTGGGCCGCGCCATGCGTGCCACCGCAGAGAACCCGCGTGTCGCCAGCCTCATGGGCGTCAAGCCCGATGTGGTGATTTCGGCTACCTTCATCATCGGCGCAGTGTTGGCCACCATTGCTGGGGTGATGTGGGCCATGAACTACGGCACCGCACACCATGCGATGGGCTTTTTGCCCGGGCTCAAAGCCTTCACCGCTGCGGTGTTTGGCGGCATTGGCAATTTGGGGGGCGCCGTACTCGGCGGTGTGTTGCTGGGCTTGATTGAATCGATCGGCTCAGGCTACTTGGGTGAATTCACAGGCGGTGTGCTGGGCAGCCACTACACCGACATCCTCGCGTTCATTGTGCTGATCGTCACGCTCACGCTGCGCCCCTCGGGCTTGTTGGGCGAGCGTGTGGCAGACAGGGCTTGATGCGATGACACACAAACTCTTTTCCAATCGTTGGCTCATGGCGGTGGTGCTGTTGGCCTTGCCCTTGTTGCTGCAAATGTTTGGTAACGCGTGGGTGCGCATTGCCGACATGTCGCTGCTGTATGTGTTGCTGGCGCTTGGTCTGAACATCGTCGTGGGTTATGCGGGCTTGCTCGATTTAGGCTATGTGGCCTTCTTCGCGGTGGGCGCCTATCTGTTTGGCTTGTTGGCCTCGCCGCATTTGACAGATGTGTTTCCGTGGATTGCCGCCATGTTTCCTGATGGTTTGCATGTGAGCCTGTGGTTGGTGCTGCCATTGGCCGCAGGCTTGGCGGGTTTGTTTGGTGTGCTGCTGGGTGCACCCACCTTGAAGCTGCGTGGTGACTACTTGGCCATCGTCACCTTGGGCTTTGGCGAAATCATCCGTGTGTTCCTCAACAACATGGACCACCCCGTGAACTTGACCAACGGCCCCAAAGGTTTGGGGCAGATTGATGCGGTGAGTGTGTTTGGCTATCCGCTGTCCAAGCGTTTGGATTTGGGCTTTGTCGAGTTGCCCTCGGTCACTTTGTATTACTACCTGTTTCTCGCCTTGGTGGTGTTGAGCGTGGTCATTTCGCACCGCTTGGAACACTCGCGCATTGGCCGCGCATGGATGGCCATTCGCGAAGATGAAATTGCCGCGAAGGCGATGGGCCTGAACACCCGCAACTTGAAGCTCTTGGCCTTTGGCATGGGCGCGACGTTTGGCGGCATGTCGGGCGCGATGTTTGCCGCCTTCCAAGGCTTTGTGTCGCCTGAGTCGTTCAGCCTCATGGAGTCGGTCATGATTGTGGCGATGGTGGTGCTCGGCGGCTTGGGCCATTTGCCGGGCGTCATCTTGGGGGCCGTGCTGCTGGCGGGTTTGCCCGAGGTGTTGCGCTACGTGGCCAGCCCTTTGCAAGCCATGACCGATGGACGTTTGGATGCCGCCATCTTGCGTCAGTTGCTGATTGCCTTGGCCATGATCACCATCATGCTGTGTCGACCCCGTGGCCTATGGCCCACGCCCGAACACGGCAAAAACCTCAACCCGCAAGGAGGTGCGCGATGAGCGACCTCGTGTTGAATGTCTCCGGCATCTCCAAGCGCTTTGGCGGGCTGCAAGCATTGAGCGATGTGGGCCTGCGCATTGAGCGTGGACAAGTCTATGGCTTGATTGGCCCCAACGGTGCCGGCAAGACCACCTTCTTCAATGTCATCACCGGCTTGTATGCGCCCGACAGCGGCAGCTTTGAGTTGGCGGGGCAGCCCTACGAACCGACCGATGTGCACCGTGTGGCGCAAGCGGGCATTGCACGTACGTTTCAAAACATCCGCTTGTTTGCCGACATGACGGCGCTTGAAAACGTGATGGTGGGTCGCCATGTGCGCACGCACTCAGGTTTGCTGGGGGCTATTTTCAGAACGG
>JBEEJP010000203.1:0-3827 GCA_041169125.1 Pseudomonadota bacterium | reverse complement strand
TCACTCAAGTTTGAAGCACCCTTGCCAGACGATATGGTGAATTTGCTGGCAGGTTTGGGGCTCAAGCGCCCAGAATCGGCCTAAAACGCGTCTCCATTACAATATGGGCTCACGCTTGTGAAAGCGGTGAGCCCTTTGGCTCTGACTTTGGCCATGCCCCGCATGGCCCTGACCAGCCTCAAGATCAATTTTTGTAGGCCATTTCCTCGACCCTTGACCCGGAACTCGCACGATGAACACCGTGGATGCCAAGCGCGTACTTGAGACCGCCCTGATTTGCTCGCACCAACCGATTCAGATTCGCGATTTGCGCGTGCTGTTTGCGGACGCCTTGGGCGCAGACACCATTCGCACCTTGCTCGAAGAGCTGCAGCTCGATTGGGCGCAGCGTGGCGTGGAGTTGGTGCAAGTGGCCACGGGGTGGCGTTTTCAAAGCCGCCCAGAAATGCGCGAGTTTTTGGACCGACTCAACCCTGAGAAACCCCCCAAATATTCACGCGCGGTGATGGAAACCTTGGCCATCATTGCGTACCGCCAACCGGTGACGCGTGGCGACATGGAAGACATCCGTGGCGTGACCGTCAACTCCTTGGTCATCAAACAACTCGAAGACCGTGGTTGGGTGGAGGTCATTGGCCACCGCGAGACTGTGGGCCGTCCTGCCTTGTACGCCACGACGCGCCAGTTTTTGGATGACTTGGGGCTTGCCTCGCTGGACCAACTGCCGGTGTTTGACAGCGCGCAAGCGCAAGCCAATGCCTTTGCCCGTTTGGGTGAAGATGATCCGTCCTTGCAATTGGACATGGCCTTAGAGCCCACCGACGGCGAAGCCGTGGTGATTGAGGTGCCCGCTGCCGACAACGTGGACGCTCCTGTTTTTGAACTTTCCTCACCCAGAGACCCCGCCGCACAAGGCGATGACACACATGAACACTAAACCCCACGGCCTGGGTGGCAAAACACACGGCACACCGCACGACGAGTTGATAGAAGACGACGACACGGCCTTTGATTTCGATGACGTGGTGTCTGGCGAGTTTGACGCCGAGCTCACCCGCGCAGAAACCGCCCCCGAAAAGCGCGTACTGTTGCCACAGCCCGAATCGCCCAAGCTGCACAAAGTCTTGGCCCAGTCGGGCTTGGGCTCTCGCATTGAGATGGAACGCTTGATTGCCGAAGGCCATGTGGCCGTCAACAACGAAGTGGCCCACGTGGGCCAGCGCGTGCAGTTTGGTGACCAAATCAAGGTCAATGGCCGTCAGCTCAAGGTGCGCATTGCGCCGCCACCGCCCCGTGTGATTGCGTATCACAAGCCTGCAGGCGAAGTGGTGACCACCGACGACCCGCAAAACCGTCCCACCGTGTTTCGCCGCTTGCCACGCTTGTACCAAGGCAAATGGCAGTCGGTGGGGCGCTTGGACTTGAACACCGAAGGTTTGTTGCTGTTCACCAGCTCGGGCGAGTTGGCCAACCAGTTGATGCACCCACGTTTTGGTTTGCAACGCGAGTACGCGGTGCGCTCGTTGGGCAAGCTCAGCAAGGATCAAAAAGAACAACTCATCACCGGCATTCAACTCGATGACGGTCCTGCCCAGTTTGGTTCGATCGAAGAGGGCGGTGGTGAAGGTTCGAACTGCTGGTACCGCGTGACGATCTCAGAAGGGCGCAACCGCGAAGTGCGTCGCATGTTTGAAGCGGTAGGCCACGCGGTGAGCCGATTGATTCGTATCCGCTATGGTGCGATGGTGTTGCCACGTGGTTTGAAGCGTGGTGCATTTGTCGAGCTGGGCGAGCGCGACATCCGTGCCTTGATGGAGGCTGCGGGTGCTGAGGCGCCCATGCAAAGCGGCCCTTCGCGCCATGACCGCAACGAACGCGCCAACAGCCGCCGCCGTGGCAACAGCGTGGGCCCACGCCCATCGACCCCACGTGCGCCCGAAGAGCGCAGCGGACCCGAGCGCTTGGTGCGTACCGAGCGTCGCCGTGGCGGCAAATCGCCTGAGCGCACCCAGCAGCCAGACCCCATGCAAACCTCGGTGGGCTATATCGGTGCTGACAGCTACGCCATTGAGCGTCAACGCAAAAAAGACGGCCAAAAAGCCTTCAAAGCGGGCTTGGTCGGTGGCCCACGTCCCTCTAACGGTGTGCCACGTCGCGGGGGCTCAGCAGGGGGCAGCTTTGGTGGCGGACGCTCGGGTGGCAACCGCGGTCGAGGTGGCCGATAAATCACAGCGAAGATGCAGCAAAAACGCTGCCTCATTCAAGGGAAATCCCTCGAAGAGGTTAAAATAGCGGGTTGCGCACCTTGCGAATAAAAATTTCAATCACAGTCAAAACAGGGAAACTCCAAATGACCGAACGTACTCTCTCCATCATCAAGCCAGACGCAGTTGCTAAGAACGTCATCGGCCAAATCTACGCACGTTTCGAAGCCGCTGGCTTGAAAGTGGTGGCCGCTCGCATGGCTCACCTCTCACGTGGCGAAGCCGAGCAGTTCTACGCTGTGCACAAAGCACGTCCTTTCTTCAAAGACTTGGTGGACTTCATGGTCTCTGGCCCCGTCATGATCCAAGTGCTCGAAGGCGAAGGCGCTATTTTGAAAAACCGTGACCTGATGGGCGCCACCAACCCCAAAGAAGCTGCGCCTGGCACCATCCGCGCTGACTTCGCTGACAGCATCGATGCCAACGCTGTGCACGGTTCTGACGGCCCAGACACAGCCGCTGTTGAAATCGGCTTCTTCTTCGCCGGCATGAACGTTTACGGTCACTAAGAGGCACAAGGCGCTGCTGGCAACAGCAGGGCCTGAGCAAAAAAATGACGGCCAACCTGCTTGATTTTGATCTCGACGGTTTGGCCGTTTTTTGTGAGCGCTTGGGCGAAAAACGCTTTCGCGCCACACAGTTGTTTCGGTGGATCCACCAAAAAGGCGCACAAGACTTTGATCAGATGTCTGATCTTGCCAAGTCGCTGCGCGAAAAGCTGAAAACCTGCGCACAGGTTCAGCCACTCACCCCCATTTCCAGACACGACTCTGCAGACGGCACCATCAAATGGTTGTTCGATGTGGGCGACGGCAATGCCGTGGAGACCGTGTTCATTCCCGAAGACGACCGAGGCACTTTGTGCGTGTCGTCACAGGCAGGCTGTGCGGTGGGCTGTCGCTTTTGCTCGACAGGCCATCAAGGCTTTAGCCGCAACCTCACCACAGGCGAAATTTTGTCGCAGCTGTGGTTTGCTGAGCACACGCTGCGCAAACAGTTCAACACCACCGAGCGCGTCATCTCCAATGTGGTGATGATGGGCATGGGTGAACCCCTGCAAAACTACAGCGCCTTGGTGCCGGCCTTGCGTTCGATGTTGGATGACCATGGTTATGGTTTGTCGCGCCGTCGTGTGACGGTGTCCACCTCGGGCGTGGTGCCCATGATGGACCGCTTGGGCGAAGACTGCCCCGTGGCTTTGGCTGTGTCTTTGCATGCACCCACCGATGCGTTGCGCGACAACTTGGTGCCGCTCAACCGCAAATACCCCTTGCACGAGTTGATGGACGCTTGCCGCCGCTATTTGGCGCACGCACCGCGTGACTTCATCACGTTTGAATATTGCATGTTGGACGGCGTGAATGACCAACCCGAACATGCACAAGCCTTGATTGATTTGGTCAAACCCAAACGGGAGCAGGGCGTGCCTTGCAAGTTCAACTTGATTCCGTTCAACCCGTTTCCGGCCTCGGGCCTGACACGTTCCAATGCAGCCACAGTCAAAGCGTTTGCGGCGCAACTGAGTGACGCGGGCATCATCACCACCGTGCGCAAGACGCGCGG
>JBEEJP010000202.1:0-3835 GCA_041169125.1 Pseudomonadota bacterium | reverse complement strand
CCTTTGATGGCGAGGTTGTTCGACTCAGTGGCGCCCGAGGTCCACACGATTTCGCGAGGGTCTGCACCAATGAGGTCGGCCACATCACCACGCGCTTTTTCAACGGCGGCTTCAGCTTCCCAGCCCCAAGCATGGCTGCGTGAAGCGGGGTTGCCAAAGTGCTCGCGCAACCAAGGAATCATGGCGTCAACCACGCGGGGGTCACACGGCGTGGTGGCGCCGTAATCCAAGTAAATAGGGAAATGAGGTGTCATATCCAAGAGGGGTGAATCAAAAGTGAGGGTTTAGTTCTTTGCAAAGGCATTGCCTAGTGCAAACACAGAGTTCGGGGCATTCACGCGAATGGGCTTGACCACCGGCATGGGCTGAATCGCGCGCTTCAAGGTGGGCTTGTTTTCAATTTCCACGCCCTTGGCAATTTGGTCATCCACCAGCTTTTGCAGGGTGACCGAGTCCAAAAACTCGACCATGCGTTGGTTGAGCGAGGCCCACAGCTCGTGCGTCATGCAACGGCCGGTTTCGCCCAAGCAGTTTTCTTTACCGCCACAGTGGGTGGCATCGATAGGCTCGTCCACCGACAAAATGATGTCGGCCACAGTGATGTCTGCCGCTTTGCGGCCCAACGAATAACCGCCACCAGGGCCACGGGTGGATTCCACCAAGTCGTGACGGCGCAGTTTGCCGAACAGTTGTTCGAGGTAAGACAACGAGATTTGTTGACGCTGGCTGATGGCAGCCAAAGTGACGGGACCGCTGTTTTGACGCAAGGCCAAATCAATCATGGCGGTGACCGCAAAACGGCCTTTGGTGGTGAGACGCATGGCAAGCTCCTTAAGGTTTGGGCTTTGTCGACTAATTAGGTCAAGTATACCCTAATCCCCACAAATTTGCTCGGGTACTCTGTCACCAAGGAGATTTGTCGACGACTAAACCCGCGTACCAACCCTTTATTTGGGGCCTACACCCAAGGTCACCACATTGTCATGCCCCGCCCCACCAAAGGCTTGCTCGCGCAAGGTTGCCAGCTGGTCACGCACGCGGGCCGCGTTTTCGAACTCGAGGTTGCGGGCGTGCTCCATCATTAGCTTTTCCAAGCGCTTGATTTCTTTGGCCACGTCGCGTTCGCTCATGTCTTCGACCTTGGCCCGCTGAATTTCACGCTCTTGCGCCTCTTTGCCCGCCTTCTCGCTGTAGACGCCATCGATCAAATCGCGCACCTGCTTGACCACCCCACGTGGGGTGATGCCGTTGGCTTCGTTGAAGGCCATCTGCTTGGCGCGGCGACGTTCGGTTTCACCGATGGCCTTTTTCATCGAGTCAGTGATGCGGTCGGCATACAAGATGGCTTTGCCGTTCAAGTTACGTGCGGCGCGGCCAATGGTTTGAATCAAGCTGCGCTCAGAGCGCAAGAAACCCTCTTTGTCGGCATCCAAAATGGCCACCAGCGACACCTCGGGCAAGTCAATGCCTTCGCGCAACAAGTTGATGCCCACCAGCACATCAAACGCGCCTAGACGCAGGTCACGCAGAATTTCCACGCGCTCGACCGTGTCCACATCGCTGTGGACATAGCGCACCTTCACGCCGTTGTCAGTCAGGTAATCTGTCAGCTGTTCAGCCATGCGTTTAGTCAGCGTGGTGATGAGCACACGTTCGTTCTTGTCCACACGGATGCGAATTTCTTGCAGCACGTCGTCGACTTGATGGGTGGCAGGTCGCACTTCGACTTCAGGGTCCACCAAACCCGTGGGGCGCACCAATTGCTCCACCACCTTGCTGGCGTGGGTTTTTTCGTACTCGGCGGGCGTGGCCGACACAAACACCACTTGGCGCATGCGTTTTTCAAACTCTTCGAGTTTCAAAGGCCGGTTGTCCAAGGCGCTGGGCAGGCGAAAACCATATTCCACCAAGGTGGTTTTACGGGCGCGATCACCGTTGTACATGCCGCCGAGCTGACCGATCATGACGTGGCTTTCGTCTAGGAACATGACCGAATCTTTGGACATGTAATCGGTCAAGGTGCTGGGGGGCGCACCGGGAGGCGCACCCGACAAATGGCGGGTGTAGTTTTCAATGCCTTTGCAGTGCCCGACTTCGGTGAGCATTTCCAAGTCAAAGCGCGTGCGCTGCTCGAGGCGCTGGGCTTCGACCAGCTTGTTCATGCCTACCAGCTCCTTCAAGCGATCGGCCAATTCCACCTTGATGGTTTCCACCGCCGCCAACACACGGTCACGCGGGGTGACGTAGTGGCTCGATGGGTAAATGGTGAAGCGTGGAATTTTTTGGCGAATGCGCCCTGTCAGAGGGTCAAACAGCTGCAGGCTTTCAATTTCGTCATCGAACAACTCGATGCGAATCGCCAGCTCGGAGTGTTCAGCCGGAAACACATCAATGGTGTCGCCCCGCACACGGAATTTGCCGCGCGAAAAATCTTGGTCGTTGCGCTCGTATTGCATGCGCACCAGCTGGGCAATGGCATCGCGTTGGCCCACTTTGTCGCCCGCACGCAAGGTCATGATCATCTGGTGGTAGCTCTCGGGCTCGCCAATGCCGTAGATGGCCGACACGGTGGCCACCACAATCACATCGCGGCGCTCCAAGATGCTCTTGGTGCATGAGAGGCGCATTTGCTCGATGTGCTCGTTGATGGCGCTGTCCTTCTCAATGAACAAATCGCGCTGCGGCACATAGGCTTCGGGTTGGTAGTAGTCGTAGTAGCTCACGAAGTACTCCACCGCGTTGTTAGGGAAAAACTCGCGAAACTCGCTGTACAGCTGTGCGGCCAGCGTTTTGTTGGGCGCAAAGATGATGGCCGGACGCCCCAACTGGGCAATGGTGTTGGCCATGGTGTAGGTTTTGCCCGAACCCGTCACCCCCAACAGGGTTTGAAACACCTCACCATCGTTGATACCTTCCACCAACTGCGCAATCGCCGTGGGTTGGTCGCCCGCTGGTGGGTACGGCTGAAACAACTCAAACGGCGAGCCGGGGTAGCTGACCAGGGTGCCTTGGGGCGACTCTTGCGCGTCAGAACGTGTTTCAGTGGTGTCAGACATGGTGCGTGAAAACGGTAGAGCTCGAAAAAAACGTGCGGTTCAAAAAACACTGCGGGTTGACCCTTAAAATTCAGGCCGAACACGCAAGCCTACCGCAGACTGCGCTTGTTCACCTCACTTCCCTCTCTTTATCCGTGATCAAGGACTGACGATGTCAATGTTTACCGCTGTCGAAATGGCACCCCGCGACCCCATCTTGGGCTTGAACGAGCAATACAACGCCGATACCAACCCCAATAAGGTGAACCTCGGCGTGGGTGTGTACTTTGACGACAACGGCAAACTGCCCCTGTTGCAGTGCGTGCAAGCCGCAGAAAAAGCCATGATGGCCAGCCCTTCTGCACGTGGCTACTTGCCCATCGACGGTATTGCCGCTTATGACGCAGCGGTCAAAGGCTTGGTCTTTGGCGCCAACTCTGAGCCCGTCACCTCGGGCCGCGTGGCCACCGTGCAAGGCATTGGCGGCACCGGCGGCTTGAAAATTGGTGCGGACTTTTTGAAGCGCTTGAACCCCAACGCCACTGTGTTGATTTCTGATCCCAGCTGGGAAAACCACCGTGCGTTGTTCACCAACGCAGGCTTCAAAGTCGACACTTACGCCTACTACGACGCTGAAAAACGCGGCGTGAACTTTGACGGCATGTTGGCCTCTCTCAACGCGGCGGCCGCTGGCACTGTCGTGGTGTTGCATGCGTGCTGCCACAACCCCACCGGCTACGACATCACCGCGGCCCAATGGGACCAAGTGGTGGCTGTGGTGAGAGCCAAAAACCTGACGG
>JBEEJP010000201.1:0-3886 GCA_041169125.1 Pseudomonadota bacterium | reverse complement strand
TGGCGGCAGACCTTGTGGACGGTTGGCATGAAACGCGTTGATGCCATCGCTGTAGGCCTGCAAGTGCTCACGCACCTCCGCAGGCAACAGATCGAGCTGCTGTTGCGCCACATGCATGAGCCCCAAGATGCGCATGAGTTTGTCGGTCGGCAACGTGGCTTCGCCCAGTATTTCAGACAACTCGCCGTGCATCACGCGACGGTTGAACTCCAACTGCCAGCTGCGGTCTTGCGCATGCGCAAAGCCCAACGCAAACGCGGCATCGTGGTTGTTTTGCGCAAAGATGTGAGCCACATCCGCAGTATCGCGCTTGATGTTGACCGAGGCCTTCAAGCCCTCACGTCTGAGTTGCCCGTCGTACATGGGTTGGGTATGAAACACCCACAAGCCCACTGCCACGCCCAGCAAGGCCAGCAGCATCCACACCGCTTTGAAAAAAATTTTGAACCCATGCGACATACACATCCTTTGTGGTTTCAGATGCGACTTTAACCAAGCCACCCACTTGGTAAGTTTTCGAGCCCCAACCGCGCACGCGCGCACACCCTGTTCTGACAATCGCATGGACCTTTGACAGGAGATGCACATGAACCCAGATGAGTTGCGCGCTTGGCTGCGCCTGAGCATGACAGACGGCGTTGGCAATGAGACCGCGCGCCTACTGCTGGCTTGTTTTGGCAGCCCGCAAGCGGTGTTTGAACAAAGCGAATTGTCCTTGTGCCAAGTGGTCACCCCTGCGCAAGCCCAAGCGCTGCGCACCCCGCCCCATGCGTTGGCCGTGCAATGCGTGCGCACCCTCCAGTGGCTGGCCCACCCACCCGACACACACAGCCATGCCCTGTGGACACTGGGCGACCCCCACTACCCCGCCGAGCTGATGCAACTGAGCCACCCGCCGCTGATGATCTACGTGGCTGGGCAAACCGAACGCACACTGGGCAACGCTGTAGCCATCGTGGGCAGCCGCAACCCCACACCGCAAGGCGCCGAAATTGCCACGCAGTTTGGCGCCGCTTTGTGTGAGGCAGGTTTGTGCGTGGTGTCCGGCTTGGCTTTGGGTGTCGATGGGGCGGCACACACGGGCGCGTTGCGCGCAGGCACCAGCCCAGACCATTGGCACACCGTGGCGGTGGTGGGCACGGGGCTCGACCGTGTGTACCCCAGCAAACATCAAGGGTTGGCCCAACACATCGCCTCGCAGGGCTTGCTCATGAGTGAATACCACTTGGGCACTGCGCCTCTTGCACACCACTTTCCCAAACGCAATCGCCTCATTGCTGCGTTGGGCTTGGGCACCTTGGTGGTCGAGGCTGCATTGAAATCGGGGTCGCTCATCACCGCCAAGATAGCGCTTGATTTGAACCGCGAAGTGCTCGCCATTCCCGGCTCGATTTACGCCACGCAATCGCACGGCTGCCATGCGCTCATTCGCCAAGGCGCCAAATTGGTCGAGAACGCACAAGACGTGCTGGAGGAGTTACAACTCGCACCGCCATCACAAGCCACCTTATTTGCGAATGCACTTGACAGTGAAAACGACCACGCCGCCCATGACGCCGCGCACCGCTTGCTCACACACATGGGCTTTGCCCCCGTGAGCCTGGATGCGTTGCAAGCACGCTGCGGACTCGACACCGCCATGCTTCAAGCGCAGTTGCTCACCCTCGAGCTAGACGGTGCGGTGGGTCGTTTGCCCGGTGGTTTGTTTCAGCGCTTGGCCGCTGCGTAATCAGGGTCAACACCGATGTTTCGCAGCGATTGCGAAATAAAAAACATGTATATTGGCTCCATGTTTGAAGTGCTCGTATTCGTCTATGAAAACTATTGGCGAGGCGATGCGTGTCCCGAGCTCGAGCAGCTGGGCCGCAAACTCAGCGCTGCTGGTTTTAACGTAGAAGACATCCAACAAGCTCTGTCGTGGCTCGACGAGCTCAACTTGGCCTCGCACAAAACCGAGCTGATCGACATCAGCCAAGCCACCCGCGAACACCACACCGAATCCGACCACAGCATGCGTGTGTACTCGGTGGCCGAGCAAGATCACTTGGGTGCCGAGTGCTTAGGCTTCATCAACTTTCTCGAATCTGCCGATGTGCTCTCGCCCCACATGCGCGAAATTGTGTTGGACCGCGCCATGGCCATTCCCGGCAATCCCCTTCACTTGGACGATCTCAAAATCATCGTGCTCATGGTGTACTGGAGCATTGGCCTAGAGCCAGATGCCTTGGTGCTCGATGAGCTGTGCGACGACGCAGACCGGGTGGCGCACTGAGCTAAGGCACACAATATGCAGACACAAAAAAAGCCGGTTCGCAAACCGGCTTTTCTTTTGGCAGCACGTGGTTTAAACCACTGCCCCTGAGTTTTCATCCTCCGGGTCATGCGCGGCTTTGTTGGCGTGGTGCTTGATCAAGTCTTCGCGACGAATGCCCAACCACATGGCAATGGCGGCTGCCACGAAGACGGAAGAGTAGATGCCAAAGCAAATGCCAATCGTCAGCGCCAGCGCAAAGTAGTGCAGCGTGGCACCACCAAACAGCAACATGCTCAACACCATGAGCTGTGTACAGCCGTGGGTGATGATGGTGCGACTGATGGTGGAGGTGATGGCGTTGTCGATGATCTCGACGGTGCCCATCTTGCGGTAGCGACGGAAGTTTTCGCGAATGCGGTCAAAGATCACCACCGATTCGTTCACCGAATAACCCAACACCGCCAACACCGCAGCGAGCACAGGCAACGAGAACTCCCACTGGAAGAACGCGAAGAAGCCCAAGATGATGACCACGTCGTGCAAGTTCGCAATGATGGCCGCCACCGCAAACTTCCACTCAAAGCGCATGGCCAAATAAATCATGATGCCCACCACCACAAAGGCCAAGGCCTTGAGGCCATCGGCCGCCAGTTCGTCGCCCACTTGGGGGCCGACAAACTCGGTGCGTCGCAGTTGCACCGTGGCGTCGGTGGCCTTGAGGGCGCTCAACACCTGTTCGCTTTGCTGAGCCGAGCTTTGGCCTTTGACGGCTGGCATGCGAATCATCACATCGCGGGCCGTGCCAAAGTTTTGCACCTGCACATCGTTCAAACCCAGCTGCGCGATTTGGGCGCGCACCACGTTCAAGTCGGCGGGTTGGCTGTAGCTGACTTCCATCAGCGTGCCACCGGTGAACTCGACCGACAAATGCAAACCACGGCTGAACAAGAAGAACACGGCCGCCACAAACGTGATGAACGAGATGGCATTGAACGCCACCGCGTGCTTCATGAACGGGATGTCTTTTTTAATCTTAAAAAATTCCACCTGAATTCCTTTTTAAACGGGAGTTTTCAGCGAAAACTCATATGCGCGCAGCGCATGTGACGTTGAAGCTAAAAATTCCACGATGTCTTCCTTTTAAGCGCGCCACACGGTGCCAATGGACACGCTTTGCAATTTCTTCTTGCGGCCATACCAAACGTTGACCAAGCCACGCGAGAAAAACACCGCAGAGAACATGCTGGTCAAAATGCCGAGGCAATGCACCACCGCAAAGCCACGCACGGGGCCAGAGCCGAAGGCCAACAGGGCCAAGCCCGCAATCAGGGTGGTGACGTTGGAATCCAAAATGGTGGCCCATGCGCGGTCGTAACCGGCGTGAATGGCTGACTGGGGTGAGGCGCCGTTGCGCAACTCTTCGCGCACACGCTCGTTGATGAGCACGTTGGCGTCAATCGCCATACCCAACACCAAAGCCATCGCGGCCATGCCGGGCAAGGTGAGCGTGGCTTGCAACATGGAGAGCACGGCCACCAAGAGCAACAAGTTCACGGCCAAGGCCACGCTGGAGAACACGCCAAACAACATGTAGTAAATGCACATGAAGGCGGTCACAGCCACAAAGCCCCA
>JBEEJP010000200.1:0-3942 GCA_041169125.1 Pseudomonadota bacterium | reverse complement strand
TCAAGCGCTGCACGATTTCTTCATCACCGATCTTGCGAGCCTTGATGCCTAGCGTTTCGCGATGTTGGGCAATCATGGCCTCCACGTCTTTGTTGGGAATGGCGTCGCGTTTGCCTGGCTTGTAGTCATACCAACCTGCCCCTGTTTTTTGGCCAAAGCGCCCTTGCTCGCACAAGAGGTCGGCTGTTTTGCTGTAGCGACGTTGGGGGTTCTCGATGTACTGGCGCTTGCGAATGGCCCAGCCAATGTCGTTACCGGCCAAATCACTGATGCGAAATGGCCCCATCGCCCAACCAAACTTTTCCATCGCTCGGTCAATCTGTGCGGGTGTGCAGCCCTCGTCGAGTAAAAATCCAGCTTGACGTGCGTATTGGTCAATCATGCGGTTGCCAATGAAGCCGTCACAGACACCCGAGACCACCGCAATTTTTTTGATTTTCTTGGCCACATCCATGGCGGTGGCCAACACGTCTTTGGCGGTGTCTTTGCCGCGCACGACTTCGAGCAGCTTCATCACATTCGCGGGGCTGAAGAAGTGCAAGCCCACCACGTCTTGTGGGCGTTGGGTGAAGTGGGCGATTTTGTTGAGGTCCAGTGTCGAGGTGTTAGACGCCAAAATGGCCCCGGGCTTCATCACCGCATCGAGTTGTTTGAAGACCGCTTCTTTGACGCCCATGTCTTCAAACACGGCTTCAATCACGAGGTCTGCGTCTCGGATGTCGTCGTAGCTCAGCGTGGTACTGAGTAGCGCCATGCGCTGGGCGGCCTTGTCTTCTTTGAGCTTGCCTTTTTTGACGCGGTCCTCGTAATTCTTTTGGATCGTGGCCACACCACGGTCCAAGGCTTCTTGTTTGGTTTCGAGCATCTTGACGGCAATGCCTGCGTTCAAGAAGTTCATGGCAATGCCACCGCCCATGGTCCCCGCGCCAATGACGGCGACGAGTTTGATGTCACGCACTGGCGTATCGCCGGGGACATCGGCTATTTTGCTGGCGGCACGTTGTGCGCTAAACAAATGGCGCAAGGCCCGGCTCTCGGGCGTCCACATGAGGTTGATGAAGTGCTCGCGCTCAAACATCATGCCGTCGTCAAACTTTTTCTTGGTGGCCATTTCCACCGCATCGACCGCCTTGGGGGGCGCGGGGTAGTTTTTGGCCATGCCTTTGACCATGTTGCGTGCGAACTGAAAGTACGCATCGCCCAGGGGGTGTTTGCAAGGCAGGTCACGCACCTTGGGCAGTGGGCGTACATCAGCCACTTCACGCGCATAGGCCATTGCTTCGTCCATCAGACTTTGTGCAGACATGGCCATTTGGTCAAATAGTTTTTGGCCGGGCAGCATGCTGAGCATCTCGCTCTTGACGGCTTCGCCGCTCACAATCAGGTTCAGTGCGGGCTCCACACCCAAAGCGCGTGGCAAACGTTGCGTGCCACCAGCGCCAGGAATGAGGCCCAGCTTCACCTCGGGCATGCTGATGCTGGTGCCAGGTGCGCATATGCGGTAGTGGCAACCCAAGGCCAACTCAAGCCCGCCTCCCATGGCCACGCTGTGCATGGCCGCCACCACGGGCTTGCTGCAGTTTTCGACACACGAGATGACACTGAGCAAATTGGGTTCTTGAAACGCTTTGGGCGAACCAAACTCACGTAAATCTGCGCCGCCCGAAAACGCTTTGCCGTGACCGGTGATGACCACAGCTTTCACCGCTGCATCGGCTTGTGCTTGCGCAATGCCAGCGACCAAGGCGCGGCGTGTCTCAAGCCCCATGCCATTGACCGGCGGGTTGTTCAGGGTGATCACGGCCACATTTCCGTGAACTTGGTAGTCTGCACTCATCGGTTGTCCTTCTGTGAAAACGAATTGGAGAATTTAGGCATTGGGCAGTTTGTAATCTTTGAGCATCTCGCGCAATTTGGTTTTGAGCATCTTGCCCGTGGCCCCGAGCGGGATGGCCTCTACAAACACCACGTCATCTGGAATTTGCCACTTGGCGGTTTTGCCTTCGTAAAACGCCAGCAGCTCTTCGCGGCTCACTTGGGCATCAGGCTTTTTCACCACTGCCACGATGGGGCGTTCGTCCCACTTGGGGTGCGCCACGCCAATGCAGGCGGCCATCGCCACGGCGGGGTGTGCCACCGCGATGTTTTCAATGTCGATCGAGCTGATCCACTCGCCGCCTGACTTGATGACGTCTTTGCTCCGGTCTGTGATTTGCATGAAGCCATCGGCATCGATGGTGGCTACATCGCCGGTGGGGAACCAACGCAAGCCCTCTTTGTCAGTGATGAGTGGATCGCCCTCGCCTTTGTAGTAATTGGCGACCACCCAAGGGCCACGCACTAACAAATCGCCATACGCTTTGCCATCGTGCGGTTGTTCGTCGCCCGCATCGTTGACGATCTTCATGTCAACGCCGTAAATGGCGCGGCCTTGCTTCAAAAGCAATTTCATTTGCTCCTCTTTGGGGAGCGTGAGGTGCTTATTTTTCAAGGTGCACAGCGTGCCCAAAGGGCTGAGTTCCGTCATGCCCCACGCGTGCAACACCTCCACCCCATAGTCCTCACGGAAGGCATCAATCATCGCGGGCGGGCATGCCGAGCCACCGATGACGGTGCGCTTCAAGGTGGAGAACTTCAAGCCATTGGGTTTCATATAACCCAGCAACATTTGCCAAACGGTCGGAACGCCTGCGGCATACGTGACGCCTTCGTTCTCGATCATCTCGTAGACCGATTTGCCGTCCATGCCCGGTCCGGGAAACACCAACTTGGCCCCCGTGAGCGCGGCGCTGTAGGGAATGCCCCAGGCGTTGACGTGGAACATGGGCACCACCGGCAAGATGGCGTCGCGTGCCGAGATACACATCACATCGGGCAGTGCCGCGGCATAAGCGTGCAAGGTGGTCGAGCGATGGCTGTACAACGCAGCCTTGGGGTTGCCCGTGGTGCCGCTGGTGTAGCACATGCTTGATGCCGTGTTTTCGTCAAAGACGGGCCAGTGGTAGGTGGTGCTTTGATGCCCCATCCACGCTTCGTAGCTGATGAGATGGGGAATGCCGCTGTCCACAGGCAGTTTGTCGGCATCGCACATCGCCACCCATTGCTTGACCGTGGGACATTGGCTGTGCACGGCTTGGATGATGGGCAAGAACGTCATGTCAAAGCACAGCACTTGGTCTTCGGCGTGGTTGACGATCCATGCAATTTGCTCTGGGTGCAAACGGGGGTTGATGGTGTGCAACACACGCCCCGAACCACTCACACCAAAGTACAGCTCTAAGTGGCGATAGCCGTTCCACGCGAGGGTGGCCACACGGTCGCTGAAGCCCAACTTCATGCCATCTAAGGTATTGGCCACTTGCCGCGAGCGACGCGCCACATCAGACCAGGTGTAGCGATGGATATCGCCTTCGACACGTCGCGACACCACTTCGCCGTCGCCGTGGTGCTTGTCTGCAAACTCAATCAGGTTTGAGATCAGCAGGGGTTGGTCTTGCATCAAGCCGAGCATGGTTGTTCTCCTCGTGGTTTATGTTTTCGCACGATCGTGCTTTTTTAACTATTGTGCCCATACTTTTCATCATTTCAGGAACACCCACAAAAAACCAGCCTATGGATAACCCGAGACAATGGTTCGCCTATGTTCCATCGCCCTGCCCTTCCCACTGTCAGCTTGCCTTGGCTGAGCGCTTCGTACAACGCAGGCTTGGGCGCTTTGGGGGATAGCTTCGCCACGCCTACCGCCCCCACGCCCTTGCCTGCTGTTCATTGGGTGGCTTGTAACGAAGCCCTCGGCACTGAGCTGGGTTTGCCCCATGGGCTTTGGCAACAGCAAGAGGTGCTTGAACTGTTCTCGGGCAACCGGCAACCCACGCACCCACCCACGTACGCCAGTGTGTACAGCGGCCATCAGTTTGGCCAATGGGCGGGGCAGTTGGGCGA
>JBEEJP010000199.1:0-3946 GCA_041169125.1 Pseudomonadota bacterium | reverse complement strand
ATCATGGGCATTGAGCTGATTCGCTTTGACATGTCTGAGTACATGGAGCGCCATGCCGTGAGCCGCCTGATTGGCGCGCCTCCCGGCTATGTGGGCTTTGACCAAGGCGGCCTGCTGACCGAGGCCGTCACCAAAAAGCCGCATTGCGTGTTGTTGCTCGACGAAATTGAAAAGGCCCACCCCGACATCTTTAACGTGCTGTTGCAGGTGATGGACCACGGCACCTTGACCGACAACAACGGTCGCAAGGCCGACTTCCGCAACGTCATCCTCATCATGACGACCAACGCGGGTGCAGAGACCATGAACAAAGCCACCATTGGCTTTACCAACCCTCGCGCACCTGGCGACGAAATGGGCGACATCAAGCGCTTGTTCACGCCCGAGTTCCGCAACCGTTTGGATGCCATCGTGGGCTTCAAGGCCTTGGACGAAAACGTCATCATGCGCGTGGTCGACAAGTTCTTGCTGCAACTCGAAGGTCAACTGGCCGAGAAGAAGGTCGAAGTCACCTTCAGCGACACACTGCGCAAGCACTTGGCCAAGAAGGGCTTTGATCCGCTCATGGGCGCACGTCCAATGCAGCGCCTCATCCAAGACACGATTCGCAAGGCCTTGGCCGACGAACTGCTGTTTGGTCGTCTCACAGAAGGTGGCCGTTTGAGCGTGGACATTGACGACAAAGAAGAAGTGCTGCTTGACATCACGCCTTTGCCGAAGAAGGAAAAGGGCACGAAGGGCGAGCACGCAGCGTCTGAGGAGCCAGCAGCCAGCTAAGGCGGCTTGATTGAACTCGCGTTCAGCCGTTTAAAGCCAAACGCCGTCTGTGTTGCCACAGGCGGCGTTTTTTCATGGGGCTTTGACAGGCTTTCGGCTGTTTAGCGTTTGCGCCCGCCCAAAATGCTGCCCATCACGCCGCGCACAATCTCGCGGCCCACGGCCGAGCCAATGTTGCGCACCGCCGACTTCACCATGACTTGCGCCAAGCCTTGGTGCTGACCACCACGCGGGCCCGTGCTGCCAAACAACGCATCGCCCAAGCCAGATAGCACTTGGTCAGTGACGGACGGTTGTGCAGGCGCTTGGCCCGCGGTGGTGGGGGATGTGCCGGCTGCTGTCCCCGCAGAGCCGCCCGCAGCTGGGGCCGTACCTTTGAGTCGCTCGTAAGCTGACTCACGGTCCAAGGTCTGTTCATACACCCCCGCCACCAATGAGTTGGCCAGCAAGGCTTGACGTTGCTCGGGCGTGATGGGGCCGAGTTGACTGCCAGGCAGCAGCACATAAACCTGTTCGGTTTCACAGGGGCGACCTTTGGCGTCGAGCAAACTCACCAGTGCTTCGCCCACGCCCAGTTCGGTGATGGCTTTTTCAATGTCCAAACCCGCTTTGCCGCGCATGGTTTGCGCTGTGGCTTTGACCGCTTTTTGGTCGCGTGGCGTGAAGGCGCGCAAGGCATGCTGCACGCGGTTGCCCAGCTGCCCCAACACGGTTTCTGGCACGTCCAGCGGGTTTTGGGTGACAAAGTACACGCCCACGCCTTTGGAGCGAATCAGGCGCACCATTTGTTCAATGCGCTCGAGCAGCACCTTGGACGCTTCGTTGAACAGCAAATGCGCTTCGTCAAAGAAAAACACCATTTTGGGTTTTTCAACGTCACCAATTTCTGGCAGTTGCTCAAACAACTCAGAGAGCATCCACAGCAAAAACGTGCCGTACAGGCGCGGCGCGTTCATCAGCTTGTCAGCCGCCAAGAGGTTGATGACGCCCAGGCCACGCGAATCGGTTTGCATGAAGTCTTGGATGTTGAGCATGGGCTCGCCAAAAAAAGCATCACCGCCTTGGGCTTCTATTTCCAAGAGGGCGCGTTGAATGGCACCAATGCTGGCTGCACTCACGTTGCCGTATTGGGTGGTGAAGTCGCGGGCGTGTTCACCCACATGTTGCAGCATGGCGCGCAGGTCTTTGAGGTCGAGCAGCAGCAAGCCTTGGTCGTCGGCAATTTTGAAAACCATGTTGAGCACGCCCGCTTGGGTGTCGTTCAAATTCAGCATGCGCCCAAGCAGCAGTGGGCCCATGTCGGTGATCGTGGCGCGCACGGGGTGCCCCGACTTGCCAAACACATCCCACAGCGTGGTAGGGCAACCGATGGGCTCAGGCATGGGGAGGCCGCGTTCTTGAATAGACGCAGCCAACTTCGGCGCGATGCTGCCCGCTTGGCTAATGCCCGCCAAGTCACCCTTGACGTCGGCCATGAAGACGGGCACCCCGATTTTGGAAAAGCCCTCGGCCAGCGTTTGCAGCGTGACGGTTTTGCCGGTGCCGGTTGCCCCCGTGATGAGCCCGTGGCGATTGGCCAAGGCGGGCAGCATGTTGCATTCAGTGTTATCGCGGCGCGCAATCAGCATGGGTTCAGACATCCAAAGTTCTCCATCACGGGCAAAAGTAAAATAACCAGATAAGGTTAATTCAATTCACAAGGATTTCTGATGGCTGGCCACAGTAAATGGGCAAATATTCAACACCGCAAAGGGCGTCAAGACGAGAAGCGCGGCAAGATTTGGACACGCATCACGCGTGAAATCATTGTGGCAGCGCGCCAAGGTGGTGGCGACTTGAGCATGAACCCCCGTTTGCGCTTGGCCATTGAAAAAGCCAAGGCGGCCAACATGCCCGCCGACAACATCAAACGCAACGTCGACAAGGCCACGGGTAACTTGGACGGCGTGAACTATGACGAGATTCGTTACGAGGGCTATGGTGTGGGCGGCGCCGCCATCATCGTGGACACCATGACCGACAACCGTGTGCGCACCGTGGCTGAAGTGCGTTTTGCCTTCAGTAAAAACGGCGGCAATATGGGTACCGAGGGTTCGGTGGCGTTTCAGTTCAAGCATTGCGGCCAACTGGTGTTTGCGCCGGGCAGCAATGAGGACCAAATCATGGAAATCGCGCTCGAAGCGGGCGCAGACGATGTGATCACCGATGACGATGGCGCGATTGAAGTGCTGACGCCACCCACCAGCTTTGAGGCTGTCAAAAACGCTTTGGACGCGGCGGGCCTCAAGCCCGAAGTGGCCGAGGTGACCTATCGTGCAGACAACACCATCGAGCTCGAGGGTGATGACGCTGCGAAGATGCAAAAACTACTGGATGCGTTGGAAGACCTTGACGATGTGCAAGAGGTCTACCATAACGCTGCCATTAACAACGCCACACTATGAACGTCTTAGTCATTGGCGGCGGTGGCCGCGAGCACGCTTTGGCGTGGAAGATTGCCCAATCTAACAAGGTGCAAAAAGTGTTTGTGGCCCCTGGCAACGGCGGCACCGCACGCGATAAGCGCTTAGACAACATCGACATCACCGATGTCAAAGCCTTGCGCGAGTTTGCGCAAAGCAATGGTGTGGAGCTGACCGTGGTCGGCCCTGAAACGCCTTTGGCTGCGGGTGTGGTGGACGAGTTCCGCGCCCACGGCTTGCGCATTTTTGGCCCCACCCAAGCGGCGGCGCAGCTGGAAAGCTCTAAGGCCTTCAGCAAAGCCTTCATGAAGCGCCATGGCATTCCCACCGCCGAGTACGAAACTTTTACCGAGCCCGCAGCCGCGCACGACTACGTGAACGCCAAAGGCGCACCGATCGTCGTCAAGGCCGATGGCTTGGCTGCAGGCAAGGGCGTGGTGGTGGCGATGACCGCTGCACAAGCGCACGAAGCGATTGACTTCATGTTGCTCGACAACAAACTGGGTGTGAGCCACAACGAGGGCGGGGCGCGTGTGGTCATTGAAGAGTTTTTGCAAGGCGAAGAGGCCAGCTTCATCGTCATGTGCGATGGCAAAACCGTGTTGCCCTTGGCCACCAGCCAAGACCACAAGCGCTTGCTCGATGCCGACGAAGGCCCCAACACCGGTGGCATGGGCGCGTACTCGCCTGCGCCCGTGGTGACGCCT
>JBEEJP010000198.1:0-3973 GCA_041169125.1 Pseudomonadota bacterium | reverse complement strand
ATGTCTTCCAAGGACAACATTTGGCCTTCTTCCACGCGGCTGGGGTTGTAGCGTGTGATGAGCAAGTGTTCTTTGATAGGGGTGTCACCTTCGATGGCGCGCTTGGTCTTGCTGCTGAGCATGCCCAAGATGCGGTCAGAGTCACGCACCGAAGATACTTCAGGGTTGGTCACCACCAAGGCTTCGTCAGCAAAGTGCATGGCCATCATGGCGCCCACTTCGATACCCGCAGGGGAATCGCACACGATGTAGTCGAACTTCATTTCCTTGAGTTCGTTCAACACGCGCTCCACGCCATCTTGTGACAGCGCGTCTTTGTCACGCGTTTGCGAAGCGGCCAAGACGTACAAGTTGTCGCACTGCTTGTCTTTGATCAAGGCTTGGTTGAGCGTGGCTTCACCGTTGATGACGTTGATGAAGTCATACACCACACGGCGCTCGCAACCCATGATGAGGTCCAAGTTACGCAAGCCGACGTCAAAGTCGATGACCACCGTTTTGAAGCCGCGCAAGGCGAGGCCAGACGAAAAACTGGCGCTCGTAGTGGTTTTGCCCACGCCGCCCTTGCCAGAAGTCACCACCACGATTTTTGTCATGAAGAAAGCCCTAGGTTGTTCTAAAAAATAATCCGTAATTTTACAGTGCTTGCATCACCAACTTATCGCCTTGAAGACTGATTTGCGCGGGCTTGCCCAGCACATCTGTCGGCAGCGGGGCATCCCCGCTGGTGCGGTAGGTACCGGCAATGGAAATCAGCTCGGCTTCGAGGCTAGAGGTGAAGATGCGGGCTTGCTCATCCCCCCGCGCACCTGCAATGGCTTTGCCACGCAGCGGTGCGTACACATGGATGTGACCATCGGCCATGATTTCGGCGCCTGGGTTGACCATGGCCAGCACAATCAAATCACGCCCTTTGGCATACACGTGTTGGCCTGACCGCAGAGGTTTGTCGATCACCATGGCCGCACTGTGGGAGGGCACTTCACGCACCACTTCGACTTCGCGAATCACCTCTTGCACGACGGTCTCCACGCGTGGCGCTGCAGGGGCTTGAATGCTCAAGTCACGCGCTTCAAACAACCCTGCTTGGTGTGCATGAGCTAATTGGTGTTCATTTGCGCCACGCACGGCCACGGGCAGCATTTGGTGGGTGCGTAGCATGAGGCACACCGAAGGCAAGTCCAGCAGGTTGTGCGGGTCTTCCAGCTGGCTTAGATCAATCACGACAGGGTCGTTGTCGAAAAAGCCGGGTGTGGCCCCGAGTCGGCGTGCCATATCGGCCTGCAAGGCCGATGTGTCAGGGTTTTTGAGTAGAAAAGACACCAAGGGCAGCGAGGCACTTTTGATTTCGTAGGCGTGTGGCGCGGAGGCTTGGCTCATAAGACTTGCAAAAATTAGAAAACCTGAACTTTACACGGCAAGGGTATTGATACCTCGGTAAACTTTTTGTCATGCATCCGTTTTCACCTGCTCGCACTGTTTTTATTCCATGGGCCTTGAGTGCCGTGACAGCTATGGCGCAGTCAACGGCTGCGCCCACCGCGCCCGCCTCGGACATGGGGCGCATCGAAATCACCAGTGGTCGCGACAACGACACGCAACAACGCCGTGAATCCACGGCCAGCAAAATTGTGATTGGCCGTGAGGAAATTGAGCGCCAAGGCGATTCGAACTTGGGTGAGATTTTGAAGCGCATGCCCGGCATCACCTTAGGAGGCGCACCGGGACGTGGCAGTGGCATTCGCATGCGCGGTTTGAGTCAGGGCTACACACAAATTTTGTTGGATGGGCAACGCGTCCCGCCGGGGTTCAGTGTGGAATCACTCACGCCGGAAATGATTGAGCGCGTGGAAATTTACCGTGCCCCCACGGCTGAGACAGGGGCGCAAGCGATTGCTGGCACCATCAACATCATCACCCGTGAAGGCCGTAAGGGCATGCCCAGCGAGCTCAAAGTGGGCTCCTCGTTTCAAGGTGGCTATGCGTCGCCCACGGCGTCTTTGGTCAAGTACCACGATGCGGATACATGGACGGCCAATTACACCTTGTCGGTCAATCGGTATGCGGCCCCCGATCACAGTGAGAACGACATTGTGCGCACCGACAGCGCAGGCGATACCGTGCGGCACCGTGTGAGTGACAGCCATTACGGCCGAGAAGGCATGAACGCCACCGCGCGCTTGCAGCTCAAAGGTGATCCGGGTGAAACCTTCACGCTGATGCCGTTTGTGGCGCTGTCGCATGGCCGCACGCCCGGCACCATGCAAGCCTCGGAGACGCTCAACGGGACTGCTGTGGCCAACAGCCCAGCCTTCGCCAGCAGTGAAAACCAAAACCACTTTGCGATTGCACGCATGAACGGTCAATGGCGACGCAAGCTCTCGATGGACAGCAGCATGGAGTGGAAGTTCAATGTGGGCGGTTGGAACAGTCACAACGAGTTTCAACAGACATCCACCAATCGCGCACTCATCCCCAGCGTGACAGAAAATTCCCATGTCCAAGATCGCTCTGCCAATCTCAGTGGCAAGTACACCAACGTGATGGGCGGCGGGCATCAATGGGTGAGTGGTGCAGAGGCCGAGTCTGTGCGGCGCACGCAGTCGGTGCTCGGTGCTTACCAAACTGTGCCCGGCAGTGCCGATTACCAAGCCAGCTCATGGCGATACGCACTGTATTCGCAAGACGAGTGGCAACTCACCCCCCATTGGGCCACGCATCTGGGGGCGCGTTACGAGGGTTTGACCACCGAAGGCACCACCTCGACAGGGGATGTGACCAACCACAACAGCGTTTTCACCCCCCTGTTGCATGCAATGTGGCGGCCCAACCCAGACAGCCGAGACCAAGTGCGCATGAGCCTCACGCGCAGCTTTAAAACGCCCACCATGCCCACCTTGTTGGCGCGTCGCACTTACACGCGCGACGACAACAGTGCCACCAATCCCGATGTGTCTGGCAACCCCAACCTCAAGCCAGAAGTGGCCACAGGTTTGGATGTGGCCGTTGAGCGCTACTTGCCTCAAGGGGGTGTGTTGAGTGCCACGGCTTTTCATCGCCGTGTGCAAAACTTGATTCGCAATGTCACCACCTTAGAGCCCGGGGTGAATGGCCGCTGGCTCTCTAGTCCGCAAAACATCAGCGAAGCTGTGACCGAAGGCCTAGAGCTAGAGGCCAAGTTTCGTCTGGACCAATGGATCGCGGATGCCCCCCACATTGATCTGCGCAACAACCTGAGTTTTTACCGTTCGCGTGTGTTGAGCGTCATGGGGCCAGACAACCGCCTTGATCAACAACCGAGCATGACTGCCAATTTGGGCGCAGACTACAAGCTCAAATCCGCACCGCTCACGGTGGGTGGCAATCTCAACTACAACCCCGGTTACAGCACCCGTTTGAGTGCAGAGCAGTTGGTCATGGTGTCGCAAAAGCGCGTGATGGATGTGTACGGTCTGTGGCGTGTGGATGGCACCACCGCATGGCGCGTCACGCTTAGCAACCTGGACCCGCGCTACTACAACACGGGCAGCGCATACACGGGCAATGGCGTGACAGAAAACAGCAACACCTACAACCGCAGCTGGACCAATGTGCAAATTCTTCTGGAGAAAAAACTATGACGCAACACGATGGCGCGTGGTACGACCGCATGTACAACAACCGTGCCTTGGTGCCTGAGTGCGTCAGCCACTTTGCGCATTGGCGTGCTGCCTCGGCGCGCGCGCGCGCCGAGCATCGTTGCTTTCAAGACGTGGCTTATGGCACTGGGCTGAACGAGACGCTCGATATATTTCCTGCCGCGCAAGTGGGTGAGGGTGGCGCCCCTGTGCTGGTGTTCATCCACGGTGGCTATTGGCGCGCACTCGACAAAGCGGATCACTCCTTCATTGCCCCAGCCTTCACGGCACAAGGCGCGCACGTGGTGGTGCCCAACTATGCCTTGTGTCCAGCGGTGAGCGTGTCGCACATCACG
>JBEEJP010000197.1:0-3977 GCA_041169125.1 Pseudomonadota bacterium | reverse complement strand
TCCACACCATCGCGCGCAAGCAGCGCCCCGCTGCCTAAACCGCAGGCGCAACCCACACAACCGTAAAGAAAAGCACGTTTGGTGACCATGTCAAAGTCTCTTTGTGAAAGCCTGAAAATAGAGGCATGAACGATACAACAAAACCAAGCTGGCTGGCTGCCTTGCACGTGTACCTCGAACCTGCGTCTTGGCGCATGTTGTGCCTTGGATTTTCGGCGGGTTTGCCACTGTTGCTGGTCTTGGGCACCCTGAGTTTTCGCCTGCGCGAAGCGGGCATTGACCGCAGCACGATTGGCTTTTTAAGCTGGGTCGGTTTGGCGTATGGCTTTAAGTGGGTGTGGTCGCCCTTGGTGGACCGTTTGCCTTTGCCCTTGCTCACCCACTGGCTAGGTCGTCGTCGCAGTTGGCTGCTGTTGGCACAAAGCACGGTGATCGCCGGTTTGGTGGGCATGGCGTTGCTCGACCCACAAGTGGCTTTGGAGCCTGTCGTTTGGTGTGCACTCGTCGTGGCCTTTGGCTCGGCCACACAAGACATTGCACTGGACGCGTTTCGCATCGAATCAGCCGATACCCAACACCAAGCCGCCCTCGCGGCCACCTACCAAACCGGCTACCGCTTGGCCATGATTTGGGCCGGTGCAGGCGTGTTGTGGGTGGCGGCCCGTGCCGCAGGCGCCGACGAAACGACCTACCAACATGCTGCGTGGCAAACCGCCTACTTGGTCATGGCCGCCTCCATGGGCGTGGGTGTGCTCACGGTATGGCTATCTCCCGAGCCGGCCTTGCGTGAATTGCCCCCTGCGCGCAATGCGACCGAATGGTTACGCGGCGCACTCATTGAACCCTTTGCCGAATTCATTCGCCGCTACCGCTGGCAAGCGGCGCTCGTTCTGGGACTCATTGCCGTCTACCGCATCAGCGATGTGGTCATGGGCATCATGGCCAATCCGTTTTATGTTGACATGGGGTACACCAAAGACGAAGTGGCTGCGGTCACCAAAGTGTTTGGCGTCATCATGACCTTGGTGGGTGCGTTCATTGGTGGTGTGCTGTCGATGCGTTTGGGCGTGATGCGCATTCTCATGCTGGGTGCTGTGCTCAGTGCACTCACCAACTTGCTGTTTGCATGGCTGGCCACACGCGGACATGACCTGACGGCTTTGGTGTGGGTGATTTCGGCAGACAACTTGGCCAGCGGCATTGCGTCGGCTGCATTCATTGCGTATCTGTCCAGCCTGACGAATGTGAACTACTCGGCCACGCAATACGCGCTGTTTAGCTCGATGATGTTGTTGGCCCCCAAATGGCTCGCCGGCTTTTCGGGTGTGTATGTCGATGCGCATGGCTATGAAGCCTTCTTCACCAGCACAGCGTTGCTGGGTGCGCCTGTGTTGCTGTTGGTGTGGTTGGCCTCGCGTATCTTGCCGCGCTGATTTACCTCGTCTTTACCTTGCGTTCAGATAAGCACACACTTGGCAAGGCATGATGAACTCACCATGAATACCTTGCTTTTGATCGAAGACGACCACCGCCTTGCCAATATGGTGAGCGAGTACCTAGAGCAATCCGGCTTTGCCGTGCAACACGCCCCCAATGGCTTGAACGGGCTCAAAACCTTGCAAGACATTCACCCCTCCATGGTGTTGCTCGATTTGATGCTGCCCGACATCGACGGCTTGGAGGTTTGCAAACGCATCCGCGCCTTACCGGGTGCGTTGGCACAAACGCCTGTGCTGATGCTCACCGCCAAAGGCGACCCGATGGACCGCATCGTGGGGCTAGAGCTTGGCGCCGACGACTACCTACCCAAACCGTTTGAACCTCGTGAACTGCTCGCACGCATTCGCGCGGTGCTGCGCCGCCATGCGCCACAAGAAGCCGCCGAGGCTTCACACCAAACCTTGAAATTCGGCTCTCTTGAGCTCGACCGAGATGCCCGCACGGTCAGCGTGCGCGGCCAGGTGTGCGACCTCACCTCATACCAGTTTGATTTGCTGTGGGTCTTGGCTGAGCGCGCAGGCCGTGTGCTGTCGCGCGACCAAATCATGGAGGCGGTGCGTGGCCGTGAGCTCGAAGCCTTTGACCGCTCGATTGATGTCCACATGGGCCGCATTCGTGCCGCCATTGAAGACGATGCCAAAGCGCCCAAACGCATTCTCACCGTGCGTGGTGTGGGCTATGTGTTTGCCAAACAACAAGACTGACGTATGACCACCCCTAGCCGTTCATTGCATTTGCCGCTGTATGTGCGCATTTGGTTGGCCGTGGTGTTCGCCGTGGCGGTGCTCACCTTGCTCACGGGTTGGGTCATGCGCATGTCGGCCGAACCACCGCTGCGCGAAGTGATGGTGCGCAATGCGGCGGGTGAATTGGTGGGCGAAGGCAAAGCACGTTTGCGCCCACTGGACAGCCTGCCCGTTGAAGCCCCTCCGGTGCCAGACCCAGACATGCCCCACCCGCCTGGCCACTTTGGCTCAGGCCCTGAATTCATGGTGCGCATGCACAACGGCGAGCTGATGCATGTGCATTTGCCTCGTCCCCCTCGCAGCTTTTGGTCACGCCCCCCCTTTGGCTTTGCATGGACCTTAGGCTTGGTCGCATTGGCGGTGGCGCTGGGCACCTACCCCATCGTGCGCCGCCTCACACGCCGCTTAGAAAACTTGCAAAAAGGCGTGGAGCAATGGGGCACGGGTAACTTGTCCGCACGTGTGGCCGAACAAGGCAACGATGAAGTGGCCTATCTTGCACAACGCTTCAACCATGCCGCCGAGCAAGTGGAGCAATTGGTCACCTCGCACAAATCCTTGCTGGCCAATGCCTCGCACGAGCTGCGCTCTCCCCTCACACGCATTCGCATGGGTTTGGAGCTGATGGGGGATTCACCCTCACCCGCCATGAAGGCTGAAATTTCGCGCAGCGTGGGCGAACTGGACCAACTGATTGATGAAATTTTGCTGGCCAGCCGACTCGACGCCAAAGAAGCCGACCTGGGCACCATCGAACCCGTGGACTTGACAGGCCTTGCCAGTGAAGAGTGCGCACGTGTCGAGGCGCATTTGGAACTGGGCTTGGACCCGCGCAGCATCACCGTGCCCGGTGTGGCCAAGTTGTTGCGCCGGGTGTTGCGCAACTTGCTGGAAAACGCTCGACGCTACGGCACCTCTGACATTGAGGTGCAGCTCTCCACGCTTCACGACAACTCACGCGACTGGGTGCGCTTGTGTGTCTGTGACCGTGGTCCAGGTGTGCCTCCTGATTTACGGGATCGCATCTTCGAGCCGTTTTATCGCTTGCCCGGCGCCAGCGAGCGCGAGGGTGGCGTGGGCCTAGGCCTGTCGCTGGTGAAATCCATCGTGCAGCGCCACGGTGGCAGCGTGCATTGCGAAGACCGCGAAGGTGGCGGCGCGCGATTTGTGGTGATGCTGCCGGCCTAAATCAGCCCACGAACCCTGCCGCCAATCGACCCACCATCTCAGCCGCAGAGCACTCTGCACATCCGGTGCGATTCATCCCCGACCACAAGGGCGTGAAGTCGTCGTGCTGATTTGCCTCGGCTGCCGCACGCAACGGCGCGATGCTTTGCGTGGCCATCGGAAATGCGGGGGCCGCTGCATTGTGCGGACCGAGTTCCAACATGACACGGTTGAGCATCCCCCGCGCCAAACCCCCTGTGAACAAATTGGTCAACGCCGTTGGTGCGTTCACATCACGCAAACGCGCCCGATGCAAGGGACCGGTTTTGGCCTCGTGACACAACAAGAACGACGTGCCCACTTGTACGGCCGCAGCACCCGCAGCCATTGCGGCATGCACGTCGTGTGCTTGGGCAATGCCGCCCGCGGCGATGATGGGCACAGGGATGTGCGGTGTGAGTTGCCCAAGCAAGGCCAACAAATTCGACTGCGCCGTCACATCACGGTCGAGAAAGTGGCCCCGGTGTCCACCGGCCTCAAGCCCTTGTGCAATCACGCCATCCA
>JBEEJP010000196.1:0-3993 GCA_041169125.1 Pseudomonadota bacterium | reverse complement strand
GACACCGATGGCAAAACCGAGGTGCGTTACCGCGGCCCCAACATCACGCCCGGTTACTGGCGTGCCCCCGTGGACACGTTTGAAGCCTTCGACGAAGAAGGCTTCTTCAAAACGGGCGACGCGGTGAAATGGATCGACGAAACCGATGTGCACTTGGGTCTGAAATTTGATGGCCGCATCGCCGAAGACTTCAAACTCGCCACTGGCACGTTTGTGAGCGTGGGCCCCTTGCGCGGCAAGATCATTGCGGCAGGCGCACCCTACATCCAAGACGTGGTGCTCACGGGTTTGAACATGAAAGAAGTCGGCGCCATGGTCTTCCCCACACCGAAAGTGCGCGAACTCGCAGGCTTGCCCGACAACACGCCCTTGGCCGATGTGTTGGCTGCCCCGGCCGTGTTGGCCCATATGCAGCAAGTGGTCAACGACTTGGCCGCCACCAGCACGGGCAGTGCCAACCGCATTGCTCGTTTGTGCTTGCTGAGCGAACCGCCCACCATCGACAAAGGCGAGATCACCGACAAGGGGTCGATCAACCAACGCTCTGTGTTGCACCACCGCGCTGACACGGTGGCGGCGTTGCACGAAGAGCGTTTGCACTACATCCTCAAACCTCAAGCTTGAAAGAACATATGTCCAAAGGATTTTTCAACTCATTCCAAGATGTGTGGATGCATGAAGGCGTGCGCACACCGATGGTGGACTACTGTGGTGCTCTGGGCCACATCTCCCCCACCGATTTGGGCATCAAGGCCGCGCGCGAAGCCTTGAAGCGTGCAGGCATTGCACCCACCGAGATTGGCTCGGTCATCACCGGCAATATGGCGCCTGGTGACTTCGATCAATTCTTCTTGCCTCGCCACATTGGCTTGTACGCCGGCGTACCCCAAGAAGTGCCCGCCATCATGGCGCAACGCATTTGCGGCACAGGTTTTGAGTTGTTTCGCCAAGCGGGCGAACAAATCGAAGCAGGCGTGTGCGACGCCGCGCTGGTGGTCGGCACAGAGAGCATGACACGCAACCCCATTGCCGCGTTTGACCACCGCACCGGCTTCAAGCTCGGCGCACCCGTGGGCTTCAAAGACTATATGTGGGAAGCCCTCAAAGACCCAGCCGCTGGCATCAACATGATCCAAACCGCTGAGAACTTGGCCAAGAAATACAACATCACCCGCGAAGAGGTGGACCAATTCGCCTCCGACTCGTTTGCCAAAGCGGTGGCCGCCCAAGAAGCGGGCTTTCACGCCGGCGAGATCGTGCCCGTGATCACCGAGAAGTTTGAACTCGACGGCTACAAAGCACGCGGCATCAAGCTGCAAGGCAAAGTGAGCGAAGTCAACGCCGACACGCACGCGCGCATTTCCCCCGTCGAGGTGTTGGCCAAACTCAAACCCGTCTACGAAGGTGGCGTACAAACCGGTGGCAACAGCGCCGCGCTGGTCGATGCCGCAGCCGCCTGTGTGGTGACCTCGGGCAGCTATGCCAAAGCCCACAACAAAAAGCCGTTGGCACGTGTGGTGGCCGCCGCCTCTGTGGGCGTCCCCCCCGAGATCATGGGCATTGGTCCTGCGCCCGCCATTCGTTTGCTGCTGGAGCGCACAGGCCTCACGCTCGCGCAAATTGACCGTTTTGAAATCAACGAAGCCCAAGGCGCACAAACCTTGGCCGTGGGCCGTGAATTGGGTTTGGACTTGTCCAAGCTCAACGTCAACGGCGGCGCCATCGCTTTGGGCCACCCCTTGGCTTGCACTGGCGTGCGCTTGACCATCACCTTGGCGCGCGAACTGCAACGCTCGGGCAAGCGCTACGGCATCTCCAGCGCGTGCGTGGGCGGTGGCCAAGGCATTGCGTTGCTCATCGAAAACCCCGAGGCAGCTTAATCCCAGCGGCCAACACAATCCTTCTCAGAGATTTTTATGAACATTCAAGGACAAGCAGCATTGGTCACCGGGGGTGGTTCCGGCCTCGGTGAAGCCACCGCACGTGAACTGGCCCGTTTGGGTGCCAAGGTCGCGGTGCTCGACCTCAACATGGACAACGCAACGCGCGTGGCCAAGGACATCGGCGGCGTAGCGGTGTCATGCAATGTGTCAGACCCCGAGAGCATGGCCCAAGCGATTGAAACCGCAGCCGCCGCACACGGCCCTGCACGCATCTTGATGCAAATTGCAGGCATTGGCACCGCCAAGCGCGTGGTGGGCAAAGACGGCAACGCAGCCGCCTTGGAAGACTTCACCAAAGTCGTCAACGTCAACTTGGTGGGCACCTACAACGCGTCACGTTTGTTTGCGGCTGCCGCCGCCAAACTTGAGCCCCTCGAAGACGGCGAACGCGGTGTGATGGTGTGGACCGCCTCTGTGGCCGCCTTTGACGGCCAAGTGGGCCAACAAGCCTACAGCGCCTCCAAAGCGGGCGTGGCCGGCATGACGCTGCCCATGGCGCGTGACTTGGCACAACACGGCATTCGCGTGTGCACCATCGCCCCCGGCTTGTTTGCTACACCTCTGATGGGTACGCTGCCTGAGCCCGTGCAACAGTCACTGGCTGCCAGCATCCCCTTCCCTTCTCGTTTGGGCAAGCCTGAAGAGTTTGCGCAATTGGCCGCCCACATCGTGAGCAATATGCACCTCAATGGCGAAGTGATTCGCTTGGATGGCGCGTTGCGTTTGGCCCCTCGCTGAAATAAAGACTATGACAAAAACCGTTGTTTACGAAGTTGAAATCATGTTCGGTGACTGCGACCCCGCAGGCATCGTGTTCTTCCCCAACTATTCCAAGTGGATGGACGCCTCGTCCTTGAACTTCTTTGTCAAGTGCGGTGTGCCCACTTGGCGTGAGTTGGTCAAAACCACGGGCATCATCGGTACGCCGCTGTTGGAGATCAACACCAAGTTCATGCGCCCCGCCACGTATGGCGAACGCATCCAAGTTCACACCAGCATCCATGAGTGGCGCGAGAAAGTGGTCATTCAAAAACATGTCGTCATGCGTGGCGACACGGTGCTGTGTGAAGGCTTTGAAACCCGCGCGTTTTGTATCAAACACCCAGACGATCCTGACCGCATCAAAGCTGTGCCCGTGCCTGCTGACATCAAGGCTTTGTGTTCTTAATTTTTCCCTGCAACCTGTCCAACCACAACTAGGAGACAACCATGAACTTCAAAAAGACCCTCGTGACCCTCGCTGCCACCGTCGCGTGTTCAGCCGCTTTGGCCGACATCAACATCGGTGTGAGCTTGGCCCTCACTGGCCCCGGCTCTGGCTTGGGCATCCCCATGCAAAACCAGCTCAAGCTGTTCCCTAAAACCATTGGTGGTGAAAAAATCAACCTGATCGTGTTGGACGATGCCACCGATCCAGGCAAAGGCGCTGCCAACGCACGTCGCCTTGTGACCGAAGACAAAGTCGATGTGATCTTTGGCTCTTGCATCACCGCCGTGGCTGCAGCCATGACCGACATCGCTTCTGAAGCAGGTACGGTTCAAGTGGCAGGCTCACCCGTGGGCGTGCCTGCTGGCAAAGACAAGTGGTTGTTCCGCTTGCCACAGTCCAACACCGTGATGGGCCACGCCGTGGTCGAGCACATGAAAAAGCAAGGTGTGAAAACCATTGGCTTCTTGGGCTACACCGATGCATATGGCGAGCAATGGCTCAAAGAAATCACACCTCAGTTGGACAAAGCGGGCATCAAGATTGTGGCCACTGAGCGTTTCGCACGCACCGACACCAGCGTCACACCGCAAGCTTTGAAAATCAACGCCGCCAACCCAGACGCTGTGTTGATCGTGGCTTCAGGCTCAGGTGCCGCGATGCCCCAACTCGGCATGCTTGAGCGTGGCTACAAAGGCAAGATTTACCAAACGCATGCCGCTGCCACACAAGACTTGATGCGCGTGGGCGGTAAAGCAGTGGAAGGCACATTCGTGGTGTCTGGCCCCGCTGTGATTGCAGAGCAATTGCCTGACAGCCACCCCTCCAAGAAAGTGTCGATGG
>JBEEJP010000195.1:0-4012 GCA_041169125.1 Pseudomonadota bacterium | reverse complement strand
TGGGCAGCAAGCAAGGCCAATATCCCATCACGCCTGGCATGGTGGGAGAGGTGGACATCAAAGTCGACACCCAATCCATCATGTGGGCACTTTTAAAACCGGTATTGAAGCTAAAAGCGGATGCATTTAAAGAAATTTGAGGCACAACAAATGAAAAAAAATCTAATTTGCATGGCCATTGCCGGTCTGGGTGTGACGCAGCTACAAGCGGCTGAGTTGCAATCAGAGCTCATCTATTTGCGCGACAACCACCCCATGCTGCGTGCGACCAGCTATGCGCTGACCGCCGCTGAAAAGCGTGAAACCGCCGCCAAGGCGGGCTGGTTCCCGAAGGTTGACGTTGCGGCTGAAAGTGGTCCGGAAAAGATTTCCACCACACCCTACGCATCGGGTGCGCCAAGCCCCACACAACAAGTCACAGATTTGCAGCGGAAAAAACAAACGCTCACCGTGACCCAGAACTTGTTCAATGGTGGCCGAACACTCGCGACCTCCAACGTCGCCAAAATCGAGCGCCAAATGAAGGACGCGGACCGCAGTGCCACCTCGCAAGAGGTCTTGCTCGAAGCGATCACCGCTTATCTGAACGTCTTGAAAAACCAGATGCTCATCAGTTTGAGTGCCATCAACGAAGAAACCACCAAACGCCAATTGGAGATGGAAAAGCAACGTGTCGAGCGAGGCGGGGGCGTCATCGTGGACGAGTTGCAAGCGGCCACCCGATTGCAAATCGTGCGTGAGCGCCGTGTGGTTTATGAGCAAGGGATGCGCGATGCCGTCTCCAGCTACGAGCAAGTGTTTAGCAAGTCGCCTGATCTCAAAGTGTTTCAAGACGTGGACATCATCAAGTCGCGCATGCCCGCGTCTGTGGATACGGCCATTGAGGATGCAGAAGCCAACAACCCCCGTTTGCTCGCTGCACGCCTTGCCACCGAGCGCACCTATCGATTGATTGGCATGGAAAACGCGGGCTTCATGCCCAACGTGGACTTGGTGGGTACCCACAACCGCGAGCGCGATTCGGGCCAGCTCTATCGCAAGGAAGAAGACTCTGTCTTGGTCAAGATGAACTGGAACCTGTTCGCGGGGCGCGAAACCTTGAGCAAAGCACAAGCGGCCGCCTACGACTACCGAGAGAGTGCTGAAAAAGAAAAGAACGTTGGCAACAAGACCAAAGAATCGGTTCGTGTGGCTTGGAACCAATACAAAAAAGGGATCGAACGCTTAGAGCTTCTTGATTCTGCAGTGAAAACCTCTCAAGGCGTGATGCGTGGCCGAAAGAAATTGCGTGACGCCGGCAAAGAAACAGCCTTGGCTGTGTTGGACTCGGAAGTCGAACACTTTGGCTTGTTGGCCAACAAGGTCAACGCCATGATTGACGCCAAGATGGGCAGTTATCGACTCCTCAGCGCCTTGGGTCAGTTGGACATCGAGTCACTCAACTTAGAACAAGGGCAGTTTCAAATTCCTGTGCAATCCATTGACCAAGCTGTCAAACAGCTGGTGGGCGATGAGTTGTTGATCCGATGAAAATTCTCTTTATTCACCAAAATTTCCCTGGACAGTTCGTCCACCTTGCGCCCGCATTGGCCAAGCAAGGTCACGAGGTGCATGCCTTGGTGCTGAAAAAAGAAGCGCCTGCCGAATGGGCAGGGGTGCGTCTTCATACCTATCAACCCAGCAAAGGTACCGCCCCGGGCGTTCACCCGTGGGCGTTGGACTTGGAGACCAAGATCATTCGTGCGGAATCGGTGTTCCGTAAGTGCCTAGAACTCAAGGCTTCAGGTTTTTCGCCCGATGCCGTGGTGGCCCACTCGGGCTGGGGCGAAAGCTTGTTTGTGAAAGATGTATGGCCAGACACCAAACTGGGTCTGTACTGTGAGCTGAATTACACAGAAAAGGGTAACGACGTGGGGTTTGACCCCGAGTTCGGCAGCACAGACCCGGGTGACGCGTGCCGACTGCGCTTGAAAAACATCAACAATGTCATGCATTTCGATGTGGCGGATGGTGCAATATCCCCCACCAACTTTCAGGCAGACACCTACCCTTGGCCGTTCAGAGGCAAGGTCAAGGTGATGCACGACGGCATTGACACCAGGGTCATTGCCCCCAATGAATTGGCCACGTTCAAACTGCCCTCAGGCCCGTCGCTGAGCCGCTCCGACGAGGTCATCACCTTTGCCAACCGCAACCTTGAACCCTATCGTGGCTACCACGTGTTCATGCGCATGTTGCCCAAGCTCTTGCAAGAGCGCCCCAACGCCCAGGTGGTGATCATTGGGGGAGAGGGGGTCAGCTACGGCAAGCCGCCACCGGGCAAAACCACATGGAAACAAGTGTTCATTGACGAGGTGAAACCTCACATTGAAGACAAAGACTGGGCCCGCGTGCATTTTGTGGGAACCTTGCCACACAACCAGTTTGTGAGCCTGTTGCAAGTCAGCACCGTGCACGTGTACCTGACCTATCCCTTTGTGGCCAGCTGGAGTTTGCTCGAGGCCATGAGTGTGGGCTGCGCCATTGTGGGCAGTGACACAGAGCCCGTCAAAGAGTTCATTGACCATGAGCACCACGGCTTGCTCACGCCATTTTTTGACCAAGAGGGGCTGGCCGACAGCATTGTGCGCTTGTTGAATGACCCCGCGCTTCGCCAGCGTTTGGGCCAAGAAGCGCGTAAAAAAATTCAGTTTTATTACGACCTGCATTCCATTTGCTTACCCAAGCTGATCAAGTGGGTGGACTTTTTATCTCACGTGAGGAGCTGACGCATGAAACCTAACACTTATGCCGTTTGCTGTGTGTTGGCCTTGAGCCCTGTGGCGAGTTGGGCCAATGGCTTTTCGCCCGATGCCGGCAACATGATGGCCACCCATCAAGACATGCTCGCGTCCCGAGCCAGTGCGCCTGTGGAAGGATTCCCTTTGGAGTACTACCCCAAGCTGCGATGGACGGATGACTTCAGCATCCAAGTCGAGCAGATCACCATTGAAGGCAATTCCTTGGTACCACCCCAAAAGTTGCAGGTGGCTGTGAAAGATTTTGTGGGCAAACGTCTGCTGGTCAGCAAACTCTCTGGGGTGAGCGCGGCGGTGACCAAGGCCTACAAAGACTCTGGTTATCGGGTGAAAGCCTATATCCCAGAGCAGTCTTTTGCACGCGGCCGCTTGGTGGTGCAGGTGATTGAGGCTGATCCGATCAGCCGCTGAGCAAAAAGAACTTCAGAAAAAACATCTCGTGTCGATAACACGACACGAGCACTGGCATAGCGCGTGCTTAGCTCTAGCCAAACTGAATTCTGACCCATGAAAAAACTACTCGGCCTCCTGACCCTCACCGCTGCAGCCAGCGCTGGCATTTATTTGGCATTGGATGCCACGGGTCAGCTCGACAGCTTTCAAGAAGCGGTTCCCGCTTCAGCCCCCGTTGTGGCGGAATCTGAAGAAGAAGAGGTGATGGAAGACGAGAAGGTGGTCCAAGAGCCTGTGCTCGAACCCGCCCCAGTCTCGGCTCCAGCCGTGGCGTCGCCTGCTGTGGCTGCCAAATTGAAGGTGTCCAAGCCTGCCACGGCGCCTGCACCCGAGCTCAAACTCATGGTGCGTGACATCAAATTTGAAGGCGTCACCGCGGTCAGCACGGATGAACTCAAAGGCGTGGTCAGCGAATTTGTGGGCCAAGAGCTCACGGTGGAGCAGGCCATGGCAATTCCTGTGCGCGTGTCCAAGTTCTACGAAAGTCGCAATCTGGTGGCCCGTGCCACCTTGGTGGGTGCATTGGCGCGCGAGGATGGCGTGATCAAAGTCGGCGTCATTGAAAGCCCCATCAAAACCGCCCAACTCGACCAAGCCCTCAGTGCCATCGCGGTGAAAGAGTCGGTGCCAATGTCTGCTGCTGCTGCGCAAGTTGCCAACTCGGTGGCACCTCAGCCTGCCGCTAAGCCCGCACCTGCACCTCAGCCAACATCGCAGCCCGCACCGGCAGAGCTGCCGCTGACCCCGCCGCCAGTTACCTC
>JBEEJP010000194.1:0-4077 GCA_041169125.1 Pseudomonadota bacterium | reverse complement strand
GCACATCGTTGCTTAAATCGGTTTTGGCGGCGACGCGTTTGATGGCTTCGTGCGCAGCGGTGCGGTAGGGCTCGGCGAGCTTGGACCAACGGTCCAAGGCGCGGGCCAAACGGGCGGCGACTTGGGGATTGATGGCGTCGAGCTCCAACACGCGTTCGCTCCAGAACACATAGCCGGCCGCATCGCTGCGGTGGAAGGCGCCGGGGTTGGCACTGCAGAAACTGAAGATCAGACTGCGTGCGCGGTTGGGGTTTTTGAGGTGGAAGTCGGGGTGCAGCATGAGGTTGCGCACCAGCGACAACACATGGCCACCACGGTCGGACTGACCGGCTTGCAGCGCAAACCATTTGTCCATCACCAAAGCTTCGTTGTGGAACTGGTTGTAAAAGCGTTGCAGGGCATCGGCTGCCAAGTCGTGGCCGTTGCTGACCGATTGCGCTTGCACCAACGCATTCAAGGCGTTGAAGCGATCGGTCATGTTGTGTGCGTCTTTGAAGCACTGGTAAGTGCGGCTGGGCCACGCCACATCGCCGCTGGTGCGGGCGTCTAAACACAACATGCTGAGGGCCATGCCGCTCAGGGCCCGGCGACCGCTGGACACAGGGTCTGGGCTGAAGGCGCCGTTGTCTTTGTGCGCGTCAAAAGCCCACGCCCAATCGTCATGCAACTCGCGTGCAAGTTGGGTGCGCATGGCTTCGCGTACCGCATGGATGCGCTGTGGGTCCACCACCTCCAACTGCTCGGCGATGTAGGTTTCGGCGGGAAGGGTGAGCACGAGCTCTTTGAATGCCGCGTCGAGTGCGGGGTGACGCAGCACGGTGCGCAGGGCTTGCACCAAGGCAGCGTCCAACACCTGCGTGGGTTCATCGCTGTGGGCGATGGCGTGCAAGGCAGCGTTCAAGCACAAGCGTTGCGCGGCTTCCCATTGGTTGAAAGGGTCGGTGTCATGCGCCAAGAGCGTGAGCAACTGCGTGGCTGTGAAGTTTTTCTCCAACACCACAGGCGCGCTGAAACCGCGCAGGATGGAGGGCACGGGTTCTTCGCTGGCTTGCAAAGCGAGGTCTTTGAACTCGAAGCTTTGCTGCGTTTGGGTCAACACCAACAGCTGTGTGGACAGCACCTCACGACCTTCGGCACTCAACAAGCCAAATTGCACGGGGATGACAAACGGTTCTTTGTGATCTTGGCCGGGGCTGGGCGGGCAGCTTTGGCTCAGCGTGAGGGTGTAGGTGCGCGTGTCGGCGTTGTAGCTGCCTGCGGCTTGCACACGGGGTGTACCCGCTTGTGCGTACCAACGCTTGAACTGCACCAAGTGCGTGGCGAGGGCGGAGTCCGGGTTGGCGTCTGCAATGGCTTGCGCAAAGTCGTCGCACGTCACGGCTTGGCCATCGTGGCGCTCGAAGTAGAGCGACATGCCTTTGGCGAAACCTTCGCGTGAGGTCAGGGTCTGCATCATGCGCACCACCTCAGAGCCTTTTTCGTAAATCGTGACGGTGTAGAAGTTGTTGATCTCTACGTAGCTGTCAGGGCGCACGGGATGCGCCATGGGGCCTGCGTCTTCTGGGAACTGCGCGGTGCGCAACAAGCGCACGTCTTCAATGCGTTTGACGGCTTTGGCAGAGGCGGCGGCTTGTGCGTTGTCTTTCAAGGCTTCAGCGGCCAAGTCTTGGCTGAACTCTTGGTCGCGGAACACGGTGAGGCCTTCTTTGAGCGAGAGCTGGAACCAGTCGCGACAGGTCACGCGGTTGCCCGTCCAGTTGTGGAAGTATTCATGGCCCACCACGCTCTCGATGTTGGCGTAGTCCATGTCGGTGGCGGTGGCGGAATTGGCCAACACAAACTTGGTGTTGAAGATGTTGAGGCCTTTGTTTTCCATGGCGCCCATGTTGAAGTCGCTGGTGGCGACGATCATGAAGCGTTCCAAATCCAAGCTCAAGTTGAAACGCTGCTCGTCCCACTTGATGCTGGCCATGAGCGAGTTCATGGCATGTTCGGTTTTGTCTAAGTCGCCTGAGCGCACATACACCTGCAGCACATGCTCTTTGCCTGACGGTGCTTTGACGCGTTGCTCGCGGCACACAAATTGGCCGGCGACCAAGGCAAACAAGTAGCAAGGCTTTTTGTGAGGGTCGACCCACTTGGCAAAGTGGCGGCCTTCTTCCAAATCGCCTTCTTCCACCAAGTTGCCGTTGCTCAGCAAGACAGGGAATGCCTGTTTGTCAGCACGCAGCGTGACACTGTAGCTCGACATCACATCGGGGCGGTCTAAGAAATACGTGATGCGTCGAAAGCCCTCGGCTTCGCACTGCGTGAAGAACGAGTCGTTGCTCACATACAAGCCCATGAGCTTGGTGTTCTTCGCAGGGTTGCAGGTGGTGAAGATTTCTAACTCAAAGGTGTCTGTGCCACCATCTTCCAAGGTAGGTAAGTTCTCCAGCACCAATTGGCTGCCGTCCATCTTGAACGAGGTGCCTTGGCCATTGACCAACACGCGCGCGAGGTTGAGTTCGTCACCATCCAAACGCAGAGGCTGCGCCGCCACGTCGGCGTTGCGACGCACGCGCATTTTGTTGAGCACGCGGGTCTTGGCGGGGTCGAGGTCGAAGGTCAGATCGACGGTGTCAATCCAATACGCAGGCGCGGTGTAGTCGGCGCGCTGAATCAATGGGGCTGTGCCTTCACGGTACATGGTGTTCCTTAAATGCCTTGCTTGAGAGACGCTTCGATGAAGGCGTCCAAATCACCGTCCAACACTTTTTGCGTGGCCGAAATTTCGACGTTGGTGCGCAAGTCTTTGATGCGGCTGTTGTCGAGCACGTAGCTGCGAATTTGGTGACCCCAGCCCACATCGGTTTTGGTGTCTTCGAGCTTTTGTTGCTCTTCTTGGCGTTTGCGCATCTCGTGGTCGTACAAGCGTGAACGCAAGCGTTTCCAAGCCACGTCGCGGTTGCTGTGCTGGCTGCGGCCGTCTTGACACTGCACCACGATGCCCGTGGGGATGTGGGTCAAGCGCACGGCCGAGTCGGTTTTGTTGATGTGCTGACCACCCGCGCCCGAGGCGCGGTAGGTGTCGGTGCGCACGTCGGCGGGGTTGATGTCGATCTCGATCGAGTCGTCAATCTCGGGGTACACAAAGATGGACGCAAACGAGGTGTGGCGACCGCCCGAGCTGTCAAAGGGCGACTTGCGCACCAAGCGATGCACGCCGGTTTCGGTGCGCAGCAAACCAAACGCGTATTCGCCTTCGATCTTGATGGTGGCGCCTTTGATGCCGGCCACGTCGCCCGGAGACTCGTCTTCCACGGTGGTTTTGAAACCTTTGCGTTCGGCGTATTTGAGGTACTGGCGTAACAACATGCTGGCCCAGTCGCAGGCCTCGGTACCACCCGCACCGGCTTGGATGTCCAAGAAGCAGTTCAGTGGGTCTGCCTCGTTGCTGAACATGCGGCGGAATTCGAGTTCTTCGATGGTTTTGACCAAGCCTTGGGTGTCGGTCTCGATGGTCAGCAAGCCGTCTTCGTCGTTGTCGGCCTTGCTCATTTCAAAGAGCTCGGCGTTGTCGGCCAACTCTTGGGTCAAGCGGGTGAGGGTGACGACCACGCCGTCGAGGGCTTTTTTCTCACGACCCAGCTCTTGCGCTTTTTTGGGGTCGTTCCAAATCGTGGGGTCTTCTAGCGATGCGTTGACGGTGCGCAGGCGTTCAGCTTTGGCATCGTAGTCAAAGATACCTCCGTAGATCCACCGTGCGCGCGCTCAAGTCGGCCAAGGTAGATCCAATGAGGTTGATGCGTTCTGCTTCCATGATGCGGTCTTCTTTATGTCTAGGCGAAAACCTTGGATTTTCTCACGTTCGAACGGGTGCTTAAAAGCGATGCCCGTAGGAAAACAAAAGCCCCGCTGTTCCCAGCACCATGACTTGCACCGAGTCTTCGCGGTTGAGGGCATAACCCACCGCAGGAATGATGGCTGGCGCGATGCCATAGTCGTTGAACGGAATTTTGTGCTGGTAGGCGCCCTTGTAGCCGTAGATCAAGCCGGCAGAGACTTTGACGAACAGCTGTGGGGTGCCCAGCAAGC
>JBEEJP010000193.1:0-4110 GCA_041169125.1 Pseudomonadota bacterium | reverse complement strand
ACGCCGTATTGCCCCGACCACAACTTGGCGCTGCAAGCGCAAAGCGTGTCGCAAATGGTGGACGCCGTCATGGCGCTGCCCGAAGACACCAAGCTCATGCTGCTCGCGCCCATTGCGCGCAACCGCAAGGGCGAGTACAGCGAAATCTTCACGCAACTCCAAGCACAAGGCTATGTGCGTTTTCGCATCGAAGGCAAGGTGTACGAGTACGACGAACTGCCCGAGCTGAAGAAAACCGAAAAGCACGACATCGACGTGGTGGTGGATCGCATCAAAGTGCGTCACGAAGCACCCACGGCACCCGTGCCTACCCCTGACACGCTCGCGGAGCCCAGCATTGGCGATGTGGCCGTGGCTGCGCCGCCGCCAGGCCTGCGCCAACGTTTGGCCGAAAGTTTTGAGGCAGCACTGCGCTTGGCTGAAGGCCGCGCCATTGCGCTAGAGATGGACACCGGCGCAGAGCACGCGTTCAACGCCAAGTTTTCTTGCCCACAGTGCACGTACTCCATCAGCGAACTCGAGCCGCGTTTGTTCTCATTCAACTCACCCGTGGGCGCATGCCCCTCGTGCGATGGCTTGGGTCACCAAGACTTTTTTGATCCCGCACGCGTGGTGGCATTCCCCTCGCTCAGCTTGGGCAGCGGCGCCATCAAAGGTTGGGACCGCCGCAACGCGCATTACTTCACCCTGCTGGAGAGTTTGGCCAAGCACTACAAGTTTGACCTCGACACGCCTTATGAAGACCTCAGCCCAGAGATTCGCCAAGTGTTGCTGTACGGCTCGGGCGAAGAAGAAATCAAATTCAACTACAGCCTCGACAACGGCTCTGGCAAAAAGCTGAGCAAGAAGCACCCGTTCGAAGGCATCTTGGTCAACATGGAACGCCGCTACCGCGAAACCGACTCAGCCGTGGTGCGCGAAGACCTCTCGCGCTACCGTGGTGTGCGTGCGTGTACATCGTGCGGCGGCACACGCTTGCGTCGCGAAGCGCGCAACGTGCGCATTGGCGAAGGCGAACAAATGCGTGGCATTTTTGACATCAGCCACACCACGCTGGGCGAATGTTTTGGCTACTTCAACACGCTCCAGCTGCAAGGCGCCAAAGCCGAAATTGCCGACAAGGTGGTGCGCGAAATTGCGTCACGCTTGAAGTTTTTGAACGACGTGGGCCTTAACTACCTCAGCCTTGACCGCAGTGCCGACACGCTCTCAGGTGGCGAAGCACAACGCATTCGACTCGCGTCACAAATTGGCTCGGGCCTCACAGGGGTGATGTACGTGTTGGACGAGCCCAGCATCGGCCTGCACCAACGAGACAACGACCGACTCATCGACACCCTCAAACACCTGCGTGACATTGGCAACAGCGTATTGGTGGTGGAGCACGACGAAGACATGATTCGCGCCGCTGACTTTTGTGTGGACATGGGCCCGGGTGCGGGCGCACACGGTGGCGAAGTGATGGCCCGCGGTACACCCGCAGAGATTGAAGCCAACCCCAATTCATTGACGGGCCGCTACCTCGCGCAAGCGCTGCGCATTGACGTGCCCGCCAAGCGCAACGCCTTTTTACCCGAGGAAGCGGAAGAACTTAAGTTTCAGCGCAAGCTGCACAAGGATGCGTCTGAGCACCAAGTCATTCGCATCCGTGGCGCGCGTGGCAACAACCTCAAAAACGTCACGGCTGATTTCCCTGTGGGCTTGCTCACCTGCGTCACTGGTGTGTCGGGTTCGGGCAAATCCACCCTGGTCAACGACACGCTGTACACCGCAGCAGCGCACACCATTCACCGCGCGCATGACGAGCCAGCGGCACACGACGAAATCACAGGCCTCGACTATTTCGACAAAGTCATTAACGTCGACCAATCCCCCATTGGCCGTACCCCACGCAGCAACCCTGCCACGTACACGGGACTCTTCACGCCCATTCGCGAGCTGATGGCCGAAGTGCCCATGGCCCGCGAGCGTGGCTATGGCCCTGGGCGCTTCAGCTTCAACGTGGCTGCAGGCTCAGGCGGTGGCCGCTGTGAAGCCTGCCAAGGCGACGGCATGGTGAAAGTGGAAATGCACTTCTTGCCCGATGTGTACGTGCCTTGCGACGTGTGCCACGGCCTGCGCTACAACCGCGAAACGCTAGAGGTCATGTACAAAGGTAAAAACATCGCGCAAATTTTGGACCTCACGGTTGAAGCTGCGTTGGTGTTTTTCAATGCCGTGCCCAACATCGCCCGCAAACTGCAAACCTTGATGGATGTGGGCTTGTCGTACTTGCAACTCGGCCAAGCGGCCACCACCCTCTCTGGCGGTGAAGCACAGCGTGTGAAGCTCGCCTTGGAGCTGAGCAAACGCGACACAGGCCGCACGCTTTACATCTTGGATGAGCCCACCACCGGCTTGCACTTTGCCGACATTGCATTGCTGCTCAAAGTGCTGCAACACCTGCGCGACGCGGGCAACACCATCGTCATCATTGAGCACAACCTCGACGTCATCAAAACCGCCGACTGGCTGATTGACATGGGGCCCGAAGGCGGCAGTGGCGGCGGCACTGTGGTGGGCGTGGGCACGCCTGAAGACTTGGCCGCCAACCCTGCCAGCTTTACCGGCAAGTACTTGCAGCGTTTGCTTGCCCGCTGATGGAAGCCGTCGACGGTAGCGCTGCATGCAGCCACTGCCCGCCGCTGCTCCCTCACTGCTTAGTGCTGATGCCCATGCGTGCCATGCACATGGCGGTGGGCAATTTCTTCCGCCGTTGCCGCGCGCACTTCGGTCACGGTGCAGCGAAAACGCAAGGCTTGCCCCGCCAACTCGTGGTTACCATCGAGGTGCACTTCGGGGCCTTTGATCTTCATCACGTTGAACACGCGAGGCTGGCCGTCATCGCCCGCGCCTTGCAACTGGCCGCCCACTTTCACGCCGGGTGGAAATTCTGATTTAGGAATCACGCGCACCAACGATTCGTCGCGCTCGCCAAAGGCGTCTTCGACGCTCAAATCCAGCGTCATGGCAAAGCCCACCGCTTGGTCATTGAGCGCGGCTTCGACCTTGGGAAAAATGTTGTCGTAGCCACCATGCAAATAGGACAAATGCCCCGAGTCCAAAGGCTTGCCTGCGGGGGTGGTGACTTGGTATTTGAGGGTGACAGCAGTGTCTTGGGTAATGCGCATGGCTTGGCTTTGAATGAAAAACCCAATTGTCCACGACCTCGCAAGTGGCTTGTCGTCACGCCTTACCATTGACTTGAAAGAACACACACATGGGACACGAAACCGAACTCAAGCTCACGCTGCACACACACGATGTGCCGGCTTTGCTGGCGCACCCACTGCTGGCGCAAGTGCCCCATGTGCAGCGCTTGCTCAACACCTACTTTGACACGCCCGCCCTAGATTTGAAGCAACACCGCATGGCTGTGCGCGAGCGTTTGGCGGGCGAGCAATGGTTGCTCACCGTCAAGACCGCAGGCCAAAGTGAGAACGGTTTGTCGCGTCGACAAGAGTGGGAAGGGCCCACTACACCCGGCGCATTGGACTTTGCAGCGCTGGTGCGCGATGCCGAATTAGCAACCATGTTGATGCGTTGGCGCACTCAGCTCAAACCCTTGTTTCGCACGGATTTTGAAAGACACAGCTGGGTCGTGACACACCACGAGGCACGCATTGAAGTGGCGCTAGACCAAGGCCACATCACCGTGCCGGGCACGGCGTTGAGTGAGCCAATTTTGGAGTTGGAGCTAGAGCTTTTGAACGGCCCTGATGCTGCGCTGCATGCACTGGCCGAAGCCTTGCGTGAAACAACTCAAGACACGATGGCCCTCACCCCATCTGACGCCAGCAAAGCGCAACGCGGCATGCTGTTGTGGGCACAAGCCTCGCGCCCCTGAAGACGCAGGCCTGCACCACAGCGATCAAGCCTGCTTGGCGGCTTGCAACGTGGCTCGCGTTTGCTCGGCCACTTGGCGAGCGGCTTGTGCAAAGTCTGCGCCTTTGGACGCGTACAACACCGCACGCGATGAGTTGACGATGATGGCGCCGGTGGTCTTGCCACCGCTCACACGCAAACCCGCTTTGACCGTGGCCACCGCATCGCCACCTTGTGCGCCTACGC
>JBEEJP010000192.1:0-4130 GCA_041169125.1 Pseudomonadota bacterium | reverse complement strand
CAGCGGCCCCTTTGCGGATGCCGCCGGGTGCAAAACGCACGCCTTGTGCGGTGAGCCATTCCACGGCCACGGGCAAGTCATCGATCCACAAACCAATGTGGTTCAACGGGGTGGCGTGAACCGCAGGCTTTTTGTCAATGTCCATGGGTTGCATCAAATCGACTTCAACCTTGAAAGGGCCAACGCCGATGGCGCAGATGTCTTCGTCCACGTTCTCGCGTTCGCTTTGAAACGTCCCTGTGACTTCAAGGCCAAACATGTCCACCCACAGCTTTTTCAAACGGCCCTTGTCAGGGCCGCCAATGGCGATTTGTTGGATGCCGAGGACTTTGAATGGACGACTTGCGGCGTTCATTATTCAAACTCCACAATCATTTGGTCCACCGTGAGTGACTCGCCCTTGGACGCCACCACTTTTTTGACCACACCGTCTGCCGCAGCAAACAACACGTTTTCCATCTTCATCGCTTCGATGACCGCCACGCGCTCACCTGCTTGCACTTTTTGGCCCGGTGCCACAGACACTTCCACCAACAAGCCAGGCATGGGCGACAACACGTACTTGCTCAAGTCTGGGGGTGCTTTGAATGGCATGAGTTTGTGCAACTCAGCCATGCGAGGCGACATCACCAAAGCTTCAATGCGTGTGCCGTTGTGTTGCACTTGCAAAGCCAAGGGGTTCTTCAAAGTGCCCCGTTCGACTTGGGCGGTGAAAGGCTTGCCATTGCACGTGCCTTCAATGCGGATGTCGTTCAAGCGTGAGTTGCTTTCAATCGCGTAGGTTTTGCCACCGATGGTGATTTGCGCCACGCCAGGCTTGCCAGCGAACTCGTCCACATGCACTTGCACATAGCGGTTGTCACCGTTTTGGCCCAACTCAACCACGGCGTAGTCTTGGCCAATCTTCACGTCGTAGCCCGGCAACTGGCCGCTGAGGTTGGCCGCACGTTGGCGCGACTTGCGGCGCACGAAGGCCGCCAAAGCAGCGAGGAAGTCGTGGTCATCGTGTGGGACGTCTTCGGCACGGAAACCGTGGGCATAGTGCTCAGCAATGAAGCCGGTGTTGAACTGACCGGTCACAAACTTGGGATGGGCCAGCAGCGCTGCTTGGAATGGGATGTTCGAGCTGATGCCGCGAATGACAAAACCGTTCAGGGCTTCACGCATTTTGGCAATCGCTTCGTTGCGGTCTTTGCCGTGCACGATGAGCTTGGCGATCATCGAGTCGTAGAACATCGGAATCTCACCACCGTCTTGCACACCGGTGTCCACACGCACGCCTTGCAGGTCTTTGGTGTTGCCTTGAAACATGCTTTGTTTGGGCGTTTGGAAACGCACCAAACGGCCCGTCGAAGGCAAGAAGTTACGGAAGGGGTCTTCGGCGTTGATACGGCACTCAATCGCCCAACCGTCGCGTTTGACGTCAGCTTGGCCAAAGGCCAGCTTCTCGCCAGCCGCCACGCGAATCATTTGCTCCACCAAGTCGAGGCCAGTGATAGCTTCGGTCACAGGGTGTTCCACCTGCAAACGGGTGTTCATCTCGAGGAAGTAGAAGTCTTGGTCTTTGCCGACCACAAATTCGACCGTGCCGGCCGATTGGTACTTCACTGCCTTGGCCAGCGCCACAGCTTGCTCGCCCATCGCTTTGCGCGTGGCTTCGCTGATGAAAGGTGATGGTGCCTCTTCAATCACTTTTTGGTGACGGCGTTGGATCGAGCACTCACGCTCGTTCAAATACACCACGTTGCCGTGCGAATCGCCCAACACTTGAATTTCAATGTGGCGTGGCTCGAGCACGTATTTTTCGATGAACACGCGGTCATCACCGAAGCTGTTGCGAGCTTCGTTGCGGCAAGACGTGAAACCTTCGAGGGCTTCTTTGTCGTTGAACGCCACGCGCAAACCTTTACCACCACCGCCGGCCGAAGCCTTGATCATGACGGGGTAGCCAATGCCCTTGGCAATTTCAACCGCTTGCTCAGCGGTGTCGATGGCATCGTTGTAGCCAGGAATGGTGTTGACCTTGGCTTCGAGCGCCAACTTCTTGGAAGCGATCTTGTCACCCATGGCCGCAATCGAGTGCGCCTTGGGTCCGATGAAGGCTATGCCCTCTTCTTCGCAACGCTTGGCAAAGTCGGTGTTCTCGCTCAAGAAGCCGTAGCCGGGGTGAATGGCTTGTGCGCCAGTGGCTTTGGCAGCGGCAATGATTTTGTCCGCCACGAGGTAGGACTCGCGCGAAGGCGCTGGGCCCAACAAAATGGCTTCGTCAGCCAGTTGCACATGGCGTGCTTCTTTGTCGGCTTCAGAGTAAACGGCCACAGTTTTGATGCCCATCTTGTGAGCGGTGGCGATGACGCGGCAAGCAATTTCGCCACGGTTTGCAATCAGTATCTTTTTAAACATGGATGATCTCCATCAAACAATTCTTTGCGGGAAACACCGTGGTGCAGGCTTGGCCAAGACACGGGTGTTGCCCCCTTGAGGGGAAAGCGCCCAAGGCGCTTCGGGGGTGGGTCATAAAGGAATGTTGCCGTGCTTGCGCCATGGGTTGTCGAGCTTCTTGTCTTTCAACATCACCAACGAGCGACAGATACGCTTGCGTGTTTCGTGCGGTTGAATGACGTCGTCGATGAAGCCACGTGCGCCAGCCACAAAGGGGTTGGCAAAACGGGCTTTGTATTCGGCTTCTTTGGCGGCCAGTTTTTCTGGATCGCCTTTGTCTTCACGGAAGATGATTTCCACCGCGCCTTTGGCACCCATCACCGCGATTTCGGCATTGGGCCATGAGAAGTTCACGTCACCGCGCAAGTGCTTAGACGCCATCACGTCATACGCACCGCCGTAGGCCTTGCGTGTGATGACGGTGATTTTTGGCACAGTGCACTCCGCGTACGCGTACAACAACTTGGCGCCGTGCTTGATGATGCCGCCGTATTCTTGCGACGTACCGGGCATGAAGCCAGGCACATCCACAAACGTGACCACGGGGATGTTGAACGCATCGCAAAAGCGCACAAAGCGTGCGGCTTTGATGGAGCTCTTGATGTCCAAGCACCCCGCCAACACCAAAGGTTGGTTGGCCACGATACCGACGGTTTGGCCTTCCATACGGGCAAAGCCGATCAAGATGTTTTTGGCGTAGTCGGGTTGCAACTCGAAGAAATCGCCGTCATCCACCGTCTTGAGGATGAGCTCTTTCATGTCGTAGGCTTTGTTGGGATTGTCTGGCACCAGCGTGTCCAAGCTGATGTCCATGCGGTCCACGGGGTCACCGCTGGCACGCACGGGTGCTTTTTCGCGGTTGTTCAAAGGCAGGTAGTTGTACAGACGACGCAGCATCAACAACGCTTCCACGTCGTTCTCAAAGGCCATGTCGGCCACACCGCTCTTGGTGGTGTGCGTGACCGCGCCACCCAACTCTTCGGAGGTCACCTCTTCGTGGGTCACAGTCTTGACCACATCAGGGCCAGTCACAAACATGTAGGACGTGTCTTTGACCATGAAGATGAAGTCGGTCAACGCCGGTGAGTACACCGCACCACCGGCAGAGGGGCCCATGATCATGCTGATCTGCGGCACCACGCCTGAGGCCATGACGTTGCGTTGGAACACTTCGGCGTAGCCACCCAAAGCGGCCACACCTTCTTGAATGCGGGCGCCGCCCGAATCGTTCAAGCCAATCACAGGCGCGCCGACCTTCATGGCTTGGTCCATGATCTTGCAGATTTTTTCTGCGTGCGTTTCAGACAGAGAGCCACCGAGCACGGTGAAGTCTTGGCTGAACACAAACACCAAACGGCCGTTGATCATGCCGTAGCCCGTGACCACGCCGTCGCCCGGAATTTTGTCGCCGTCCATGCCAAAGTCGGTGCAACGGTGTTCAACGAACATGTCCCACTCTTCGAAGGTGCCTTCGTCCAGCAACACTTCGATGCGCTCGCGTGCTGTGAGTTTGCCTTTGGCATGCTGAGCGTCAATGCGCTTTTGGCCGCCACCCAAGCGAGCCGCAGCGCGCTTTTGTTCCAGTTGTTCGATGATGTCTTGCATGGTTGCTCTTTCTTTACTCCAGGAAGATTTCACATTCAGCCCTGTGCTTGGTAAGCACTGAGCAGCTGTCTTGCCGCGGTGGA
>JBEEJP010000191.1:0-4139 GCA_041169125.1 Pseudomonadota bacterium | reverse complement strand
TGGCGGCTGCCGAATTGGCCCGCGCACAGGGCTATCACGCCTACATCTTGAGCGATGCCATGGAAGGTGAAGCACGTGAAGTCGGCAAAGTTCTTGCCGCCTTGGCGTTGCAGACCACCACCGAATGCCCACCGTTTCAAACGCCCTGTGTGTTGCTCTCTGGCGGCGAGACCACCGTCACGCTCAAGGGCAATGGCCGAGGGGGACGCAATGTCGAGTGCTTGCTCTCGTTCACCTTGGCCACACGCGAGCATCCACGCATTCATGCCCTGATGGGCGACACCGATGGGGTAGACGGCGTTGAAGAAATTGCGGGGGCCAGCATGGGACCGCATACGCTCTCTCTCGCCCTTGAAAGCGGCCTTCGGCCGCTGCAGTGTTTAGACGCCAACGACGGCCATGGATTTTTCACAGCCACTGGTGATTCGATCATCACCGGCCCCACGCTGACCAACATCAACGACTTTCGCGTCATCCTGATCGACGCATGAGGACACACCCATGATTCACCGCACACGTCGAGCCAAAATCGTCGCCACGCTTGGGCCTGCCAGCTCGCAACCAGATGTCATTCGAGATTTATTTCGAGCAGGCGTCGATGTGTTTCGCATGAACTTCAGTCATGGTGACTACGACAGCCATGCGGCCCGCTTTCAAATGGTGCGCAACGTCGAACAAGAGTTGGGCCGCCCGATTGCGATACTGGCAGACTTGCAAGGCTCCAAGCTGCGCGTTGGGCGTTTCGCCCATGGCCCCGTTCAACTCAGCGTGGGCCAAGCATTTCGCTTTGACCTTGACTCAACCTTGGGCAACGAACAACGCGTGAACTTGCCTCATCCAGAAATTTTTGCCGCGCTGGTTCCAGGTACCGAGTTGCTGCTGGACGACGGCAAATTGCGTGTCCGCGTTGATCGTTGTGATGCCGAGAGTGCCGACACCACGGTGCTCGTGGGCGGCAAACTCTCCGAACGAAAAGGTGTGAATGTGCCGGGCGTGGTGCTCCCCATCTCAGCCCTCACCACCAAAGACCGACAAGACCTGAACACGGCTTTAGAGTTGGGAGCAGATTGGGTGGCGCTCTCTTTCGTGCAACGCCCAGAAGACATTCACGAAGCACGCGCCCTGATAGGTGAGCGCGCCAGCATCGTGGCCAAACTCGAAAAGCCTTCTGCCATCGAACGCCTCGAAGAAGTGATTGATGCCGCGGACGCCATCATGGTCGCGCGTGGCGACTTGGGGGTAGAGATGCCTGCCGAACGTGTGCCCGCGATTCAAAAACGCATCGTCAAACTTTGTCGCAAACAAGGCAAACCCGTGATCGTGGCGACACAAATGTTGGAATCGATGATCGAGAGCCCTGTACCCACTCGCGCTGAAGCCTCCGATGTTGCCACCGCCATTTATGACGGTGCCGATGCGGTGATGCTGTCTGCCGAATCGGCTGCAGGCAAATTCCCTGTGGAAGCTGTGTCCATGATGAATCGCATCATCGAGGGCACCGAAAGCGATGCCTTGTATCGCCAACTTTTGGAAGCCTCGCACGCCGCAGCGGACTCAGACCGCAACGCGGTGACGCAAGCGGTGTGCTGCGCCATGCGACGCGCCTCTTCGCTGCTCGGGGCCAGTGCGATTGTGTGTTTCACCAGCTCTGGGCACACCAGCCTGCGTGCCGCCAGAGAGCGTGCAGACGCCCCCATCTTGAGCGTGTCACCACGCCTGAGCGTGTCTCGTCGTTTGGCTTTGGTTTGGGGCGTGCACTCTGTGCATGGTGAAGATAGCCAAGACACCAATCAACTGGCGGAGACTGCGGCTGATCTTGCACGAGAAAGCGGCTTGGCCGAATCTGGTCAGCATGTGGTGATTTTGGCCGGCATGCCCTTTGGTCAAAGTGGCACCACCAACATGATGCGAATTGCCACGGTTTGAGTCCTCAATCAGCCATCCCACTTTTTTAACAGTCCAATAAAAAAAAGCTGCCAGACGTATCTGGCAGCTTTTTGTTTCACAGCACGCGTGATGTGATCAAACGGGCTGTCGAGGGCGCATGATACTCATCACATAGTAGGTCACACTACCGATCAAGACACCGAATGCTAAATGCACCCCAGCGCCGGTCTGTCGTTGGTGCCAAATCTTCGTTGTAGAGGTCTGGTGAGGGATTTTTGATCATCATTTGTTCAATCTCCCGTTATTGTTTGGTGAGTCCGTTTTAAAACGTCATGCGAACGCCCAAAGCGAGAGAGTGCTGTGATAAGCCAGCCGTCGTGCTGCCCACCAATGTTTGGGTCGAATTGCTGGAGTTGTTCAAGGTTGCATAGTTGGCAACAAAACTGATGTCAGGACGCCAGGCATAGACCGCCAGCAAGCGGGTCACGCGGGTTGAGTCGTCAACGTTGGTGCTGTTTTTGCGATGCAGCGAATCGATGGACAACGTCAGTTTGGGTTGCACGAGGTAGTCAACGCCCACACTGCTGGCCTTGGCGTCGGTGCCTGCAGCACCTAAGCTGCTGTAATCGCCCACCGAGACATAGGTGCCTGCACCGATTTTGCTGTTGCTTTGTCCAATGCGCAGTTTCCAAACAGGGCTGAGGGCATAGCTGGCACCGACGGTGTTGAGACGATACGTTCCATCCATGTCGCCGCTTTTTTCGCTATAGGTGGTGGCAGCCAAATACAAAGGGCCTGTGGCGTATTTCAGGCCAATGTTGGACATCGTGCCGCCTGTCACGGCTGTCTTGTTGACGTCGTTGCGGTTGGTCTGGAAAGATGAGCCGTACATGCCACCAACCTGCAAACCATTCATGTCGTGGCTGACGTATTTGATGGTGCTGCTGTACAGATCACTCACCGCATCAAATTCAGCGAACTTGAAAATAGCGCCTGCGTTGTAACCGCCTTTGAAGACACTGCCGACGACCCAATCGTCATTGAAGTTCCATTGCTTACCAATGGAAAAACTACCCGCCTGACCTTTGAGGCCGATGTAGGCATTGCGTGAAAAGATATTTTCAGAGCCCCCCGATAGCTTGCCTGAACTTGGGTTAAAACCAATTTGGAAGTTGTAAAAAGCTTCGCTGCCCTCGCCCAAGTCTTTGCCGCCGCTGAAGCCGATGTTGGACACCCCCAGAATGCTGTCCGTTCCGCCAGACTTTGTGGCAGCCGCACCTTGGCTGTTGAGCACATGACTGGTGGTGGCATAACCAGTGTCCACCACACCCGTGATCACCAGCCTTTGGGGGGCGGTTTGAGCAAATGAAGTGGCCGTGCAAATGGCGGCAACAGAGGCAATGAATCCCGATTTTTTAAAGTACATAAAAGTCTCCTGAATGGTTCAATGAAGGGCTTGGTCTACTTATGCGTTCATTCGTTCGTTCCGTTTTTATAAAACGATCTTTAGTGCACACAAATAAAAATATTCATGGCAAAAATGAAACTAATGAATCAATTTAGCAACATGCAAATTGTATACACATGTGTATTTTTTACTGTATACAAATATTAGGAATTACCCCCATAAAGGCACTGCTACGAAGCGCATCATCGAAGCCTCCAAATGGACTTTTCATCAACGGCTTTTAAGCGATACTCCACTCATGAGCGTGCAAATCACATTCCTAGGAGGAGCCGGCACCGTCACCGGTTCGAAGTACTTGGTCCAGCACGAGGGCAAGAAATTGCTGGTGGATTGCGGGCTGTTTCAGGGCTACAAGCAACTGCGTTTACGCAACTGGAGCCCCATGCCTGTTGCCCCTGGCGATGTGGATGCTGTACTGCTCACCCACGCGCATCTGGACCACAGTGGCTATGTGCCTTTGCTTTATCGACAGGGCTATCGCGGCAATATCCACGCCACGCCTGCCACGTGCGATTTGTGCGCCATCTTGCTGCCTGACAGCGGCCATATTCAAGAAGAAGATGCTGCCTTTTTAAACCGCCACGGCTACACCAAGCACGAGCCGGCCATGCCTTTGTACAGCAAGCACGATGCGTTTTTGTCGTTGCAATTGCTCAAGCCCGAGCGTGAGACCCACACCTTCTCCCCCATCCCCGGTTGGAAAGCCACCTTCAGCACCGCTGGCCACATCTTGGGCGCAGCCAGTGTCTTGGTCGAAGTGGCAGGACGGCGCATTTTGTTCAGC
>JBEEJP010000190.1:0-4149 GCA_041169125.1 Pseudomonadota bacterium | reverse complement strand
GCACCTTGCGCATGCAATGGGATGGCCAACTGTCCCCTGGCGTCTGTGCAAAGGACATGATGCTGCACATGATTTCGAAGTTCGGCATGAACGGTGGTCAATACCAAGCTGTTGAATTTGCAGGTGATGCCGTGAAGGCCTTGAGCATGCAAGAGCGCATGACACTCTCCAATATGAGTGCCGAAATGGGCGCACAAGCCGGATTGATTGCGGCGGACGACACCACCTGTACTTACTTGCGCGGCGTGGGTGTGAGTGAAGATGCTTTGCAACATGCGCACGACTGGCACACAGATGCCGACGCTGCGTGTGAAGATTTTCTATTTGATGCCACGCACCTCAGCCCCCAAGTTGCAGCACCCCACAGCCCTGCCAACACGCGCCCCGTCCATGACTATGCCGAGGTGCCACTGGACGTGGCCTACATCGGCGCCTGCACAGGCGCCAAACTCGAAGACTTGCGTGCCGCGGCTCATGTGCTGCGTGGTCACCAAGTGGCTGATGGCGTGCGCCTCATGGTCGCTCCTGCCAGTGCGCGTGACCAAGCGCAGGCAGAGCGCGAAGGCGTGATGCAGGTCTTGCGTGACGCGGGCGCCCACATCTTGCCCAACAGCTGTGGCGCATGTGCAGGCTATGGGGCGACGTTTGAAGACGGCGTCACCGTGCTCTCTAGCACCGCACGTAATTTCAAAGGTCGCATGGGGCCTGCGAGTGTGCAGGTGTATTTGGCATCACCCTGGACGGTAGCGGCCTCTGCCCTGCGGGGGCGCATCAGCGATGTGCGGGAGCAACTATGACCTCTTCACGTGTCTGGAAACTCGGTGCCGATGTGGACACCGATGCACTGGCCCCAGGGGCCTACATGAAAAACGGCATTGAGGTCATTGCACAACATTGCTTAGAAGCCCTGCGCCCCGACTTTGCCGGTGCGGTGCAACCAGGCGATGTGTTGGTGGCCGGCCCCAACTTTGGTATCGGCTCCTCGCGGGAACAAGCTGCGGGTGCATTGGTTCACCTCGGAGTTCGCGCCGTCATTGCCCCCTCCTTCAGTGGTTTATTTTTTCGCAATGCCTTCAACCTTGGGCTGCTCTTGCTGACCTGCCCTGAAGCTGAACAGTTAGACGAAGGCGAGGTACTCACCTTGTCCCCTGCAGGCGTACATCGTCGTGATGGCAGCGTACTGCACTGCCAACCGATTCCTGATTTTTTAATGGACATGGTCCATGCCGGAGGTTTGATGAATGTTTTGAAGCAACGCAGCCAAGGAAAACACCATGCGTGAAAACACCCCTGCTGTCACACTGGATCCCGTCACGCTCGCCGTGCTCAAGGGACGGTTAGAACAAATCGCAGATGAAATGGATGCAACGCTGTACCGCAGCGCGTTCAACCCCATCATTGCCGAAGCACACGACGCCTGCCACGGCTTGTACGACGCGCACAGCGGCGACACCTTGGTCCAAGGCAAATCCGGGTTGCCCGTGTTTGTCGGCGCCATGGCGTTTGCCGTGCGTGCGGCGGCGCGTGTGGCACAAGAGCGCGGCGGCATGAGAAACGGAGACACATGGCTCTTCAACGACCCCTATGAAGGCGGCACCCATGCCAATGACTTCAAGCTGGTACGCCCATTTTTCCGTCAAGGCAAACTGTTTTGCTACCTCGCTTCGGCCGCGCATTGGCACGACGTCGGTGGTGCCGTGCCGGGCAACTACAACCCCGCCGCCACTGAGTGCTGGCAAGAAGCGGTGCAAATCCCACCCGTGCGCATCGTGCGCCAAGGCGAGTTAGATGGCGATGTGCTGGGCATCTTGCGCGCCAACACCCGCTTGCCCGATAGCTTGTGGGGCGACTTGAATGGTCAACTCTCAGCCTTGGAGCTGGGCGCCAAACGGCTCGACGGCTTACTGGACGAATACGGTGACGCGGTGGTGCTGCAAGCCATGGGTGAGTTACGCAAACGTGCCTTGGTGTTGATGCGTGCGCACATTCAAAACTTGCCCGATGGACGCTACAGCTTTGACGACGTGCTGGACAACGATGGGGTGAAAGACGAACCGCTCACCATCGCTCTGGATATGACGATTCAAGGCAGCCACATGACTTTGGATTTTTCACGCACCTCGCCGCAATGTGCAGGTCCTGTGAACATCTCGCGCGCAACAGCCGTAGCCGCGTGTTATGTGGCACTCAAGCACGTCTTCCCCGACGTACCGGCTAACGCCGGTGTGTTGGATGCGGTGGACTTTGTGCTGCCCGATGGCTTGGTGATCAGCGCAGAGCGTCCGCGTCCTGTGGGCGGCTATACCGAAACCATTTTGCGCATGATCGATGTGATCTTCAGCGCCACGGCCTTGGCCGACCCTAACCGCGCGGTGGCGCATGCCTACGGCACCATCAACGCTTTATCCATCGCCGGTCACCGAACTGATGCGGCACGCAAAGGCCAGCGTTGGGTGATGTTCAGCTTCTTCGGCGGTGGCCATGGCGGCCACAGCACAGGCGACGGCTTGAGCCACAGCAACGCGCCCATTTCGACCGCCACCATTCCCCCGCTAGAAATTTTGGAAGCGGCTTATCCCGTGCGTTTCACCGAATGGTCCTTGCGGGCCAATTCGGGCGGCGACGGCACCCACCGCGGTGGCCTAGGTGCGGTGTACGAAATTGAACTGCTCGAGGAAAGTGCCGAGGCCTTCATCTTCGGCGAGCGTGGCAAAGCCGCCCCCAAAGGCATTGCAGGTGGCGGCGATGCACTACCCAATGTGTTTTCGTACCAACACGAGGGGCAATGGTGCAAACCACCGATGGTCTCCAAGATGCTGGGCATTCGTCTCCAAAAAGGCGAGCGCGTGCGCTTAGAAACGCCGGGCGGTGGTGGCTGGGGAGCCGCCACCAACCGTGACGCCACAGCGCGTCAACACGACATAGCGTTGGGCTATGTCCACACATCAACCCCCTCTTCTTCAAAGGTCAAACCATGAGTGCGCAACAGCCTGTCACCCCACACTTGGTGGTCGGTGTCGACGTGGGCGGTACGTTCACCGACTTGTTTGTATTGGATGAGCGTGATGGCTCCGCACGCATTGTCAAAGTCCCCTCCACGCGAGGCGAAGAAGCCCGTGGCTTCATGAATGGTGTCGTGCGCGTCAGCGAAGGCAACACCGCTGAAGCCGCAGCAGATGCGTCTTCCACACAAGGCGTCGCATCGACCTTGGCCACGATCGTGCACGGCACCACCGTGGGCACCAATGCCTTGCTAGAGCGCAAGGTGGCGCGTACCGGCATCATCACCACGCGTGGTTTTCGCGACGTGTTGGAAATGCGCCGACGTGATCGCCCTCAAACCTGGGGACTGCGCGGCAGCTTCACGCCGGTGGTGCCACGCGACCTGCGCTTGGAAGTTGACGAGCGCGTGCTCGCAGATGGGACCTTGCACACCGAAGTAGATTTGGCACAAGTGCGTGCACAAACCCAAGCCCTGTTGGATGCGGGCTGCGAAGCGGTCTGTGTGTTCTTCATCAACGCATACGCCAACCCCATCAACGAACAACAAGCCGTGGCCGCTGTGCGTGCCATGTGGCCCAATCCGTATGTCACATCGGCCAGTGAGGTTCTGCCTGAAATTCGTGAGTTTGAACGCTGCTCGACCGCCACTTTGAATGCGGCACTGCAGCCAGTGGTAGGCAGCTACTTGGCCAAGTTGGATGACGACTTGCGCACCCAAGGCTTTCGTGGCGAGCTGTTGATTGTGCAAAGCAACGGTGGCGTGATGTCACGCGAAACCGCGTGCGATGTGCCTGTGCGAACCGCCCTCTCGGGCCCCGCCGCAGGCGTGATTGCGTGCGCCGCCGTGGCGCGCGCATCGGGCTACCCCAATGTCATCACGGGCGATATGGGGGGCACCTCATTTGACGTGTCACTGGTGGCCGAGGGCGAAGCATCACTGGCCGCGCAAACCTCGATCGAGTTTGGACTGGTGGTGCGTTCACCCATGATTCAAATTGAAACCATTGGCGCGGGCGGTGGCTCGATTGCCTCGGTGGACGCGAGTGGCATGTTGCAAGTGGGCCCAGAGTCGGCAGGCAGTATTCCGGGACCTGTGTGCTACGGCCGTGGCAACACGCGCCCCACGGTGACCGATGCCAATGTGGT
>JBEEJP010000189.1:0-4214 GCA_041169125.1 Pseudomonadota bacterium | reverse complement strand
GATGTCTTGTTGGGTCAAACCATCGACCAAAACAAACGCGACGCCCGCGAACGCCAAGCCACCAAAGTGGCCAAGCCGATTGTGGAAGTGGCACCGAAAGCTGCCGCTCCCAAAGCAAAGTCCGCGGGCAAAACCGCGGCTCGTGTGCCTATGGATGAATCAGCCCAACGCGCAGCCGACGAGCACGACACCCTGCGTGGCCGCGAAATTGTGGCCTTGGTGCGTGAAGAGCTCAACTCGCTGCGCCGTGAATTCAAACTGGGTCAACAAATGGCTGCGTGGCAACAAGGTGGCATGCCTTTGCCTGCCGCCGTGGTGCCCTTGCGTGACGCTTTGAACGACGCCCCGATTCCTGTGGCTCTGCGCGCCTTGTTGATCGACAACATCAAAGACCACAACAACATGGCCGACGCCATGGGGGCTTTGAGCCGTCAATTGGCCCACTCGGTCGAACAAGAACAAGCCCAAACACCTGTGGCAGGTATCCATGCCTTGGCGGGTCCATCGGGTGCCGGCAAGTCCATGATGGTGGCCCGTTTGGCCCAACATGCCGCGCAATTGCACGGCAGCGAAAAGGTCATGGTCATCAGCTTCCAAGACCAGCGTGCTGGCGCTTGGAACCAAACACAATTGCTGTGTGCGCAGTCGGGTGTGGATTCCTTCCGCGCCACCAACGCTTCAACCTTGAAGCTGTTGCTCGACGAGCACACCGAGCGAAAACTCATCTTGATTGACACGGCTGGTGTACAAATGAACGAGCGCTTGGCCGAGATTCGCGCCATGAACTTGAACGTGCAATGCCATGCTGTGATTCCCGCCGATGCATCGGCAGCCAACATCCGCCGTGTGTTTGACAATGCCGACAACGTTTGGGCTTCTTTGATGCTCAGCAAGCTCGACGAATCCACCCAGCCTTGGGCCTTGCTGCAGTTCTTGACCGACAAGGCGTTGAGCGTGTCAGTGGCCAGCCATGGCGACCGCACGATTGACTTGGTCCAAGACGTGTCTTTGGCCGGTTTGGTGCAATGCGCGTTGGACAATTTGCCATTGCCCGAGACCGAAGAGCAGGCACAACAACATGCACGCGATGCCGCTGTGAACGACATCGCTTCTTCCAAATTGGCACAAATTGCCGCCAAATTTAAAACCGAAACCACAGGCTTGACCCATGAGTAACACACGCAGAACAGAAGTCATCGGCATTGCCAGCGGCAAGGGCGGCGTCGGTAAAACGACCACCTCGATCAACTTGGCGGTGGCATTGACCCAACTCGGGCACAGCGTCATGCTGTTTGATGCCGACCTCGGTTTGGCCAACGCACAAATTGCTTTGGGTGCACGCGCCGAATACAACTTGGGCCACTTTTTGGCAGGTCAAAAGTCCTTGCAAGAAATCCTCGTCACCACACGTCAAGGCGTGAAGCTGATCCCGGGTGCCTCGGGCATGCAAGAGTTGGCCGGTTTGAGCGATGTGCAAGCCGCGAGCATTGTTCAGTCGTTTGGCGTATTGGCGGACGACGTGGACTATTTGATCGTGGACGTGGCCGCCGGTATTTCGCCCTCGGTGTTGTCGTTCTTGGCGGCTTGCCAGCGTCGATTCATCGTGGTCAAGGACGATCCATCCTCCATTGCCGATGCCTATGGCACCATCAAAATTCTGAGCAAAGAGATGGGCTTGGACGAAATTTATCTCTTGCCCAATATGGTCAAGAGCCAGTCTGAAGGCTGGAAACTTTATAAAAAACTCAATGACGTCTGCGTGCGTTTCTTGGGTGAGTCTGTGCACTACCTCACTTCCATTGAAGAAGATGAAATGGTGTTGCGCGCGCTCAAAAAATACCAATCGGTGATGGAACTCGCCCCTGGTACGGCAGCCGCTCGTGACTACATGCGCTTAGCTGAGGCATGCACACACTTGCGTCCGATTGATCACCCCTCCGGTGGTCTTCAATTTTTCATGGAGCGACTGATGCAAAACAGTTCGTCTGACACATGAGAACACTATCCCCCGTCGAAATGTACGGCTCCTGCAAGCCCAAAGGCGAAGAGCTGGTCATGGCCCATTTGGGTCTGGTCAAGCGCGTTGCTTTGCACTTGAAGGCTCGTATTCCTGCATTCATGGAGCTCGATGAGCTGGTTCAAGTGGGCATGATTGGCCTGCTCGAAGCCTCACGGGCTTTTGATCCCACCAAGGGCATTGAGTTTGAAAACTTCGCGCACAGCCGTGTGCGTGGTGCCATGCTTGACGAAGTGCGACGCTTGTCGTTCTTGCCACGTTCAGCTGTGGCCTTCAACAAAGAACACAACACCACCGTCCATGCCTTGGCCGCCGAGTTAGGGCGCACGCCGACGCAGGCTGAAATTGCCGAGTACATGGGCAAAGACTTGGAAGAGTTCCACAAAGAGCGTGGCAAAGCCAAACGCTTTGAAACGTACTCGATGGAAGTGGTCACCGAAGAAGTGATGACCATTGCCGACGACAGCTCTCAACAGCCTGAAGTGATTGTGGAAGAAGCCGAGTTCATGGACGCGGTGACGGACGCCATTGCCCAGTTGCCAGAGCGCGAGCAGTTGGTCATGCAGCTCTACTACGTGGAGGAGTTCAACCTCAAAGAGATTGGCGAAACCTTAGGCGTGAGTGAATCGCGTGTGAGCCAAATCTTGTCATCGGTGGTGAAAAAACTGCGTGGCACCTTGAAAGTAGACAACGCCTCCAACACCGAGGCCGTTGAAACAAGGAGACGTGCATGAGCAACTTCATGATGAACATGATCTCTTGGATCTTGTTGCTCTTGGTCATCTTGACGCTGTATCTGATTGACAAGATCAACAACTTGGCCAAGATGTACGAGGCACCTAAGCCAGAAACACCTTCGTTGCCAGAGTTCGAAACCGAAATACCTGGCGACTTGCTGTTTTCTGGTTTGGAAGGCAAAAAACTGTGGGATGCCATGAATGGCAAACAAGTTGAAGGTTTTGACGCTTCCATGATCGAGGCCTTGCGGCCTCATTACGAACCCATTTTGCGTGAGCACATCACCGCCACTTTCAAAGACGGTTTGGAAGAGGTGGGCGGCGACGAAAGCAAAGTGCCGAGTTCGATGCGAAAAATTTCAACTGTGCGCGGCTATATCCAGTCTTGGTTGCCGCCGCAGCATTTGGGCAGCATTTACCGTTCGGCGTTGGAATTTGCGGGTAGTTATGCCAACGACCCCCATCCAGATGTGTTGGTTCGTTTGAAGCAAACCGTGGACAGCGTGGTGGACATGCTGTACCAACGTGTGGGCATCACCAACGAAGTGCCTTTTTCAGAGTTCTTGTTTGACGAGGTTCCGGTTAAGGATTCTCCCGAGCACGAAGACGCCCTGTTGGCGCTGACGGACGAGTCAGCACAAAGCAATGTCTTGGGGGATGGCTTGATCGAAGGCAGTGCCGAGCGCGAAGTCACCCCCGAAGAGCTGGCACAAGGCTTGGCCAATGTGCAGGCTTACGAAGATGAGCAGCGGCAAGAAATTGCCGCCGAGACAGTGGATGCCGTGATGTACCGAACACCAGAAGAACCCGTGGAAGCGTCTGAATCACATGAGGCATCTGAGGTTTTGACCGAAGCAGCCCCTGTGTCAGTACAGGCTGAACAAGTGAAGCCTGCCTGATGATGTTTGTGGCTCAAGTTTGCGCAATCGCTTCCGATACTGCCTGTGTACGCTAAGAAATACACAGGAGTTATCAAATGCGAGCCAATTCACGAGCCATTCAAAGTTACGGTGATGTCAAAGTCAGCAGCGGCGTTGCCACGGCGAACAATGTGCAATTGATTCAAATGTTGTTTGATGGCTTGTTGGAGAGTTTGTCCACGGCACGTGGTCACATCCAGCACAACAATATCAATGAAAAGTCCAAAGCCATTGCACGTGCCAGCCGCATTGTGATTGGCTTGCAAGGTGCCTTGGATTTTGAAAAAGGTGGCGATCTGGCCAGCAACTTGAATGAGTTGTACAGCTATGTGACCCGTCGCTTGTTCCACGCCAATGCGCACAATGACTTGGCGGTGTTGGACGAGATTTACGGTTTGATGCGCGAAATTCGTGACGCTTGGGAAGGCATGCCTTCTTTGGTGCCAGCGAGCAACCGACCAGCCGGCATGATGAACTGATTAAGCTTTTCTGCTTTTCAGCAGAATTGGCTGATTTATCAGTTAATCTAGCAGGCTGTAC
>JBEEJP010000188.1:0-4227 GCA_041169125.1 Pseudomonadota bacterium | reverse complement strand
ACCTGCGCCAACACCACGGGAATGACGATGTACAACACCACCGACGTGATGAGCGTGTCCCACGGTACAACGATGGCCGATAACCCGAGCAAGAACGCCACCAACGGCGCAAACGCCACCACCATGATGGCGTCGTTCAAGGCCACTTGCGACAAGGTGAACAGCGGGTGGCCGTGGGTCAGACGGCTCCACACAAACACCATGGCTGTGCAAGGCGCAGCGGCCAACAAAATGAGGCCCGCGATGTAGCTGTCTATTTGCGCTGCAGGCAACAGCGGCGCGAACAGATAGCGAATGAAAAACCACCCCAACAGCGCCATGGAAAACGGCTTGACCAACCAGTTCACAAACAAGGTCACGCCAATGCCTTTGATGTGCTGACGCACCTCGTGCAAGGCACCAAAGTCCACCTTGACCAGCATGGGGATGATCATCACCCAAATCAGCAAGCCCACAGGCAAGTTGACTTGGGCGTATTCCAAACGCCCAATGGCCTGAAACAGTTCAGGCTGCCATTGGCCCAGCGCAATGCCCACGACGATGCACAAAGCCACCCATGCGGTGAGGTAACGTTCAAAGAAGTTCATGCGTGTGCCTCGCTGAGTGCTTGGGCCGTGTGTTGCAACATGGGCCCTTGCAGTTGGTCTGCGGGTAAGTTCACCAATAGCTCTAGGCGTTTTTGAATCAGGGACAAGGTGGTTTGAAACGCGTGCAAGCGATCTTCATCTGTGCCTTCGACCGCCGACGGATCGGCATAGCCCCAGTGTGCCGTGGCGGGTTGGCCCGGCCAATAAGGGCATACCTCGCCCGCCGCGTTGTCGCACACGGTGATGACCAAGTCCATGTGCGGCGCATCGGGCTTGGCAAACTCGTCCCAACTTTTGCTGCGCAGGTAAGAGGTGTCAATGCCTGCTGCTTTGAGCACTTGAATGCCCAGTGGGTTGGGCTGTTGGTTCTCGCGTGGGCTGCTGCCTGCTGAAAACGCTTGAAAGCGTGTGCCGCTCGCGCCCGTGGCCATGTGATTGAGCAAGGCTTCCGACAAGATGCTGCGGGCGGAGTTGTGGGTGCAAAGAAATAAAACGTTGAGAACTGTCATGGCTTGTTTACTTTAAACAGTACAGATGTTAGGCAATAAATGTGGGTAGGCAATCCATGTGTCACACGGCTGTCACATTCGACACATAAAGTGCAGAGGCTTTTTCTTCATGACCCAAAAGGAAATCACATGAAAACTTGGACTTCTTCTGTACTGGCCATCACGGCTGTGGCATTCAATATCGTGACAACCACTGCGAATGCTCAAGACATCACGGGCGCTGGTGCAAGCTTTCCAGCGCCCATCTATAGCAAATGGGCCGCAGAATACAACAAGGCCACAGGCCGCAAGGTCAATTACCAATCGGTGGGCTCGGGCGCAGGCATCAAGCAGATCGATGCCAAAACAGTCGATTTCGGTGCCTCCGATATGCCTCTGAAAGATGAGGATTTGGCTGCGAAGAAACAAATTCAATTTCCCACCGTCATCGGCGGTGTGGTGCCCGTGGTCAATATCGCAGGCGTGGCGCCTGGTCAGCTCAAACTCACGGGTGAGGTGTTGGGTGACATTTACTTAGGAAAAATCACCAAATGGAGCGACCCTGCGATTGCACGTTTGAACCCAGACGTCAAACTGCCTGACGCAGCCATTTCCCCCGTGCGTCGCTCTGACGGCTCGGGCACGACCTTCTTGTTCACCAACTACCTGAGCAAACTGAACGTGGCGTGGAAAACAAAAGTGGGCGAGGGTACCGCCGTCAACTGGCCCACTGGTGCGGGTGGCAAAGGCAATGAGGGGGTGGCAACGTTTGTGACGCGCTTGCCCAACTCGATTGGCTATGTGGAGTATGCATATGTCAAACAAAACAAGATGACCTATGCCCAACTGCAAAATGCTTCTGGAAAATATGTGTCACCCGATGACACCGCATTCAAAGCCGCGGCGGCTGGCGCAGATTGGGGCAAGAGCTTCTACCAAATCTTGACCAACCAGCAGGGCAAAGACGCATGGCCGATCACAGGCGCAACGTTCATCTTGATGCACCAGACCCAAGATAAACCTGAGAGCGCCGCAGCCGCCTTGAAGTTCTTTGACTGGGGCTTCAAAAACGGTGACAAGATTGCCGACGACTTGGACTATGTGCCTATGCCCGATAAGGTCAAAGACGTGATCCGCAAATCTTGGGGGCAAATCAAAGACACTGGTGGCAAACCCATTGTTTTTTAAAGCGCCATGAGCTTCACTCCCACACGCCGTCGATTGAACTCGGCCGCCTTGATTGACCGATTGTTTGGCTGGGCCGCCTTGGCTGCTGCATGCCTCACCTTGGCTTTGCTGTTTGGCATTTTGCTGTCACTGTTCATCGGTGCTTGGCCGGCCATTCATGCGTATGGCTTGAGTTTTTTGGTTCGTACCGTGTGGGATCCCGTGCAAAACGAGTTTGGTGGCTTGGTCATGATTTACGGTACCTTGACCTCGTCTTTCATCGCCTTGTTGATTGCCGTGCCAGTGAGTTTTGGTATTGCTTTGTTTTTGACCGAGCTATCGCCTGCATGGCTCAAGCGTCCGTTGGGTACGGCCATCGAGTTGTTGGCCGCCATTCCTTCGATCGTGTACGGCATGTGGGGCTTGTTGGTGTTGGGGCCAATTTTGTCAAGCTATGTGCAGATGCCATTGCAGCAGTGGCTCACGGGTGTGCCGTATTTAGGCGCCTTGGTGTCGGGCCCGCCTGTGGGCATTGGCATTTTGTCGGCGGGCATTATTTTGGCCATCATGATCATTCCATTCATTGCCGCCGTCATGCGTGATGTGTTTGAAGTGACGCCACCCTTGCTCAAAGAGTCGGCCTATGGTTTAGGTGCCACCACTTGGGAGGTGGTCTCCACGGTGGTGTTGCCCTATACCAAGGCTGGCGTCATCGGCGGCATCATGTTGGGCTTGGGGCGTGCTTTGGGCGAAACCATGGCTGTGACGTTTGTCATTGGCAATATGAATCAACTCGATTCACTCAGCGTATTTGAAGCCGCCAACAGCATTACCTCTGCGTTGGCCAATGAATTTGCAGAAGCTGGCGAAGGCTTGCACCAAGCCTCTTTGATTTACTTGGGACTGGTGTTGTTCTTCATCACGTTTGTGGTGCTCTCCTTGTCCAAGTTGTTGCTGGCTCGATTGCAACGCCATGAAGGAGCCAAGTCATGAGCGACGCACGTTTGGCTAAATACAAATCGCGTCGCCGCGTCAACCAAGTCGCTTTGTGTTTGTCGCTGTCGGCCATGGCGTTTGGTTTGGTCTGGTTGATTTGGATTTTGTGGGAAACCTTGCGCTTAGGGCTGGCAGGTTTGTCATGGGTGGCATTGACGCAATCGACGCCTGCCCCTAACGATGTGGGCGGGCTGGCCAATGCGTTGTACGGCTCTTTGCTTATGGTGGGCTTGGCGACTTGTGTGGGCACCCCCGTTGGCATCATGGCGGGTATTTACTTGGCAGAGTATTCGCCCAAGAGCTGGCTCGCAAGCGTGACCCGCTTTGTGAACGACATTTTGTTGTCGGCTCCTTCGATCGTGATTGGCCTCTTTGTTTACACCTTGGTGGTCACGCGTTTCAAATCGTTTTCAGGTTGGGCCGGCGTGGTGGCCTTGGCACTCATTGTGATTCCTGTGGTCATTCGCACCACTGAAAACATGCTGCAGCTGGTGCCCGCCGGTTTGCGTGAGGCCGCCTATGCCTTGGGGACGCCGAAGTGGAAGGTGATTTCATTCATCACACTGCGTGCTGCACGCGCTGGTGTGGTTACTGGCGTGTTGTTGGCCGTGGCTCGCATTTCAGGAGAAACCGCGCCACTGTTGTTCACAGCGCTCAACAACCAGTTCTGGACATCCAGTTTGTCCGAGCCCATGGCCAGTTTGCCCGTCACGATTTTTAAATTTGCCATGAGCCCTTACCAAAACTGGCAAGAGTTGGCTTGGGCTGGGGTGTTTCTGATCACCATCACGGTGTTGGGTCTGAACATTCTGGCGCGCGTTTTGATACGTCAAAAAAATTAACGCTATGACAACCCTCACACCTCCACGTTCAAAAATTTCAGTGAAAAACTTGAATTTTTACTACGGTAAATTTCACGCACTCAAAAACATCAATCTGGAAATTCCAGAAAACCAAGTCACCGCATTCATTGGTCCTTCAGGGTGCGG
>JBEEJP010000187.1:0-4243 GCA_041169125.1 Pseudomonadota bacterium | reverse complement strand
ACGGCTCGCACATCGCGGGTCGCGAAATAAAAGGGCAGATCGCCTCGATCTGCCCTTTTTCTTTGGGTAGCATCAGGCTATGAAAATCATTCAACTGTTGCCTTGGTCCGATTGGTTGGCGCTGGGCTTTTTTGTGTTGGTGTGGGTGGGCTATGCCGCGTTTGCCAAGTACAGCAGTGAACATCACCACTCGATTTTGGCCATGACCAACCGTTATCGCCATTTGTGGATGCTGCAAACCACAGCGCGTGACCCGCGCATGTTGGATGGCATCATCACGCAGACCTTGTCGAACACCCCCGCATTTTTTTGTTCCACCACGATTTTGATTTTGGGTGGTTTGTTCGCGCTCTTGGGCACCACCGACAAAGCGGCCGAACTGGTGCGTGAAATTCCGTTTGCCGAGCAAACGCCCATCTTGGTGTTTGAGTTCAAAATTTTGGTGTTGGTGGTGATTTTTGTGTACTCGTTTTTCCGTTTTTCGTGGTCGATGCGCCAGTACACCTTTGTGGCGTTGCTGATTGGGGCCATGCCACCGGCAGACAGTTTTGCCAGTGGCGAGGTGAGCAACCGCCAGCACTACGCCGACCGTGCGGCGGCGATGACGGGCTTGGCCGCCGAGACTTTCAATGGGGGCTTGCGGGCTTACTACTTTTCGTTTGCTGCCTTGGGATGGTTTTTTTCACCGGCCATGTTTGTCATGGCCACCTTGCTGGTGGCCGGTATTTTGTACACCCGCGAGTTCAGGTCCGAGGTGTTGGCTTTGTTGCAAGAGTAAGGCGTCAAAGTAGGTTTGTGATCTCTACAATCTGATGCATGTTTGTTCACCTGCGCCTTCACTCTGAGTTTTCTGTCGTTGACGGGACCAACCGCATCGACGAGGTGGTCAAAGCAGCCGCACTCGACCAACAGCCGGCGCTGGCCATCACCGACATCAACAACCTGTTTGGTGGTATCAAGTTTTACAAAGAGGCGCGAGGCAAAGGCGTCAAGCCCGTGTTGGGCGCTGAAATTTATTTAGAAAGCCTCACACAAGACGCTGCACAGACATCGCGCATGGTGTTGTTGGTGCAAAACCACCAAGGCTACTTGAACCTGTGCGAGCTCATCAGCCGTGGCTGGACGCAAAACGTACACAAGGCCGTGGCTGTCATCAAGCTGGAATGGTTGCAAGAGTTGTCGCAAGGCCTGATTGCTTTGTCGGGCGCGCAAGCCGGTGCCGTGGGGCAAGCTTTGGTGCAAGGTGACACCACACGTGCAGGCGAAGTGGCGTTGCAGTTGGCCGGTATTTTTCCGCATCGCTTTTACATTGAGTTGCAACGCGCTGGCCGCGCCGATGACGAAACCCATGTGTCTGCCGCTGTGCAATTGGCCGCACGTTTGAGCTTGCCCGTGGTGGCAACGCATCCTGTTCAGTTCACCCAGCCCGATGATTACGAAGCGCATGAAGCGCGGGTGTGTATTGCTGAAGGCGAAATTTTGGGTAACCAGCGCCGCGTGCGTAAGTTCACACGCGAGCAGTATTTCAAATCGTCGGCACAAATGTGTGAGTTGTTTGCCGACGTGCCCAGCGCTCTTGCCAACACGCTTGAAATTGCCAAGCGTTGCAACCTGACGCTGGTGTTGGGCAAGCCGCAGTTGCCTAACTTTCCGATTCCGCCCGTCAACGGCGTGGTCATGTCGGTGGAGGACTACTTCCGTCACGTGTCGCACGAAGGCTTGGAAGAGCGCTTGGTGCACCTGTACCCCGACACAGCCAAGCGAGACGCCGAGCGCCCACGCTATGTGGAACGCTTGGAGTTTGAGCTGACCACGATTTTGAACATGGGCTTTCCCGGCTACTTCTTGATCGTGGGTGATTTCATTCAGTGGGCCAAGGTCAATGGTTGCCCTGTGGGGCCGGGCCGTGGTTCAGGTGCGGGCTCGTTGGTGGCGTATGCCTTGAAGATCACCGACCTAGACCCGTTGCAATACAACTTGCTGTTTGAGCGTTTCTTGAACCCAGAGCGGGTGTCGATGCCCGACTTTGACATTGACTTTTGCCAAACCAACCGCGACCGTGTGATTGAGTATGTGAAAGACAAATACGGGCGTGCTGCGGTGTCACAAATTGCCACCTTTGGCACGATGGCCGCACGCGCCGCGATTGGCGACGTGGGCCGTGTGCTCGACATGAGCTACACCTTTTGTAAGGGCATCAGTGGCTTGATTCCAAACAAGCCCGGTCAGCACATCACCATTGCGGGGGCGATTGAGGTAGAGCCCATCTTGGCGGAGCGTTTGGCCAAAGAAGATGAAGTGAAGATGCTTCTAGAGTTGGCACAAAAGCTCGAAGGCATGACGCGTAACGTGGGCATGCACGCCGGGGGCGTGTTGATTGCCCCGGGCAAGCTGACCGACTTCTGTCCGCTGTACCAACAGCCCGGCAGCGAATCGGCGGTGAGCCAGTTTGACAAAGACGACGTGGAAGCCGCCGGCTTGGTGAAGTTCGACTTTTTGGGCTTGGCCACGCTGACGATTTTGGAAATCGCGCGCGAGTTCATCATGGCCCGCCACAAGGGGCAAGAGAACTTTGCATTTGAGAATATTCCTCTCAACGATGAGCCCACCTACCGCTTGTTCCAAGACGGCAAAACAGAGGCTGTGTTCCAGTTTGAAAGTCGCGGCATGCAGGGCATGCTGCGCGATGCGCGTCCCACGCGTTTGGAAGACTTGATTGCGCTCAACGCCTTGTACCGTCCGGGTCCGATGGACCTGATTCCTAGCTTTGTGGCGCGTAAGCACGGGCGTGAAGAGATCGAGTACCCGCACCCCATGGTGGCGCAGATGTTGTCCGAGACCTACGGCATCATGGTGTACCAAGAGCAGGTGATGCAGACCGCGCAGATTTTGGGTGGTTACTCGCTGGGTGGCGCCGACATGTTGCGCCGTGCCATGGGTAAAAAGAAGCCCGAAGAAATGGCGGAGCACCGCGAAATCTTCCGTGCAGGTGCGGCCAAGAACAACATTGACCAAAACAAAGCCGACGAAATCTTTGACTTGATGGAGAAGTTCGCGGGCTACGGCTTTAACAAGTCGCACGCGGCCGCGTACTCATTGTTGGCGTATCACACGGGTTGGTTGAAGGTTCATTACACCGCCGAGTTTTTCTGCGCCAACATGACCGTGGAAATGGACAACACCGACAAGCTCAAGGTGTTGTTTGAAGATGCGCAAAAGATGGGCCTCACGTTTGAATCGCCCGATGTCAACCGTGGTCGCTACCGTTTTGAACCCATTTCAGACAAAGTCATTCGTTACGGCTTAGGCGCCATCAAAGGCTCGGGCCAACAAGCCATTGACGCCATCGTGGCTGCCCGCGAAGAGGGCGGCCCGTTCACCAGCTTGTTTGACTTTTGTCGCCGTGTAGACCGCACGCGCATGAACAAGCGCACCGTCGAGGCCCTCATCAAAGCGGGTGCGTTTGATAACTTGCATTTGAACCGCGCCGAGTTGTTGGCCAGCGTCGAGCGTGCGTTTGACTTTGCGTCGGCCAGCGAAGCCAATGCCAACCAAGGCGGCCTGTTTGACATGATGGGCGAGGATGCTCACGGCTCCAGCACGCAAGAGCCAGAGTACGTGGAGATGTTGCCTTGGGGTGTGAAAGAGCGCCTCACGCACGAGAAAGTGGCCTTGGGCTTTTACCTCTCAGGGCATTTGTTTGACGAGGTGGAGCGCGAGGTGCGTCGCTTTGCACGCACGCGCATTGAGGACTTGATGGACTCACGCGAGCCGCAATTGTTGGCAGGCATTGTGAGCGACATGCGTGTGATCAACGGGCAACGCGGCAAGCTCGCGATCTTCAAGCTGGATGACAAGTCAACCGTCATTGAGGCCACGGCTGACGAGGCCACCATCAACACCTATCGCAACACCTTGAAAGATGACGAATTGGTCATCCTCATGGCCAAGGCGCAGCCAGATCGCTTTTCGGGCGGGCTGCGTTTGTCGATTCAGCAGGTGTGGAGCTTGGAGCAGGCCCGGTGCCGCTTTGGCAAATACCTTAGCGTCACCGTCAACGGCACGTCGCCCGATATCGCCCGTTTGTTGCGTGAGCACCCTGCCAAAGTGGAGCAATCTGAGCAGGGAGAACTTGTGCGTGGCATGGGGGTTCGTTTGAAGCTCTTGCGCGACGGAGCGACGGCTGACGTACAGTTGGGCGACAACGCCAAATTTTTCCCCAGCGATGCGGCCTTGGCCAGTT
>JBEEJP010000186.1:0-4326 GCA_041169125.1 Pseudomonadota bacterium | reverse complement strand
CAACGCGCGCTGTGGCTAGGCTTGGCTGAAACCTACGGCGACATCAGCGGCGACGCCACCAAAGGCACACTCAAGCAAAGCGCCACCGCCCAACTGCTCCAGCGCCAACAACGCGGCGACTTGGCCGCACAGCTCCATGCCTTGTGGGGCAACTGTGCCGACATCTCAGTGCAAACCTTGCCAGAAGCTGCCCAGCAGGTGTACCAAGCCCCCACGCCATCCACCGCTGCGCAAGACGCACGCACGCCCACACGCACCCACCACAGCCTGTGGTGGACGGCTAGCTTCAGTGCCATCACGCGTGGGCTGGTGTCTGAATCGAAACGTGACGAAGCCGTGGCCGACGCCATCACCGACGCCATGGCAACGGATACACCGCTGGGCTTGGTGACGGCACCGGCCCCAGAACCCGACAGCATCAGCCCTTGGCAAACCTTCCCCGCAGGGGCGCGCTACGGCACGCTGCTGCACGATTTGCTGGAATGGCTCTCGCAAAACCGTTGGCCTATCGCCCACACACAAGCCCCCGTGTGGGCACAGCAAGCTTGGGCCTCTTTGCTTGAACGCAAAACCAACTGGTTGCAGCTCGATGAAGCCCAACGCGCACAACTCCAACCGTGGTTGCAAGCCGTGGTGCAAACCCCGCTGCCACTGAATGCACATGGTGCTGCACCGTTGAGACTGTGCGAACTCAGCCCCGAGCACATGTGGCCCGAGATGGAGTTCAACCTTGAAGTCCACCAGGTCAACGCCACACACGTGGATCGACTCATTCAAGCCCAGGTATTTGAAGGCACGCCCCGTCCCGCACTGCAAGACCGCACCATGCAAGGCATGCTCACCGGCTCAATGGACTTGGTGCTGCAACACGATGGCCGCTATTGGGTGGTCGACTACAAATCCAACAAACTGCCCAGCTACGACCGTGCCACCTTGCTAGATGCCGTGCTGCACAAACGCTACGACGTGCAATACGTGCTCTACACCTTGGCGCTGCACCGTTTGCTCAAAGTGCGCTTGCCTGATTACGACTACGCGCAGCACATGGGTGGCGCGGTGTACCTGTTTTTACGCGGCATCCAAACAGACGGTGCAGGCGTACATGTGTACCAACCCCCACAAGCCTTGATTGAAGCCTTGGATGCTTTGTTTGCTCACACCCCACCTCACTAGTTCCCCCCTATGCCCTCATCGACCGAACTCGACACGTGGCTGGCCGAAGAAGCCGCCGTCCAACAACAACTCAGCCAAGGCCCCGGCCCTGGTGTGGCAGACCCTGCACACACGCGTGGCCTAGCGGGCCTAGACATCTTGCACCGCAGCATGGCAGGTGAGCTGCCCTACTCCACCATGTCTCAGACGCTGGACTTTGTGCTCATCAGCGTGGGCGATGGACGCGCCACCTTTCAGGGCACGCCCAGCGCCAAACACCTCAACCCAATGGGCACCGTGCACGGCGGTTGGTTTGCCACCCTGCTCGACTCCGCACTGGGTTGTGCCGTGTGGACCAAGATTCCTGCAGGGCGGCTTTACACCACCACCGAGTTGAGTGTGAACTTGGTGCGCGCCCTGACGCCCCAAGTGCCACGCGTCAGAGCTATCGGCCAAGTGATTCACTGTGGCCGCCAACTGGCCACCGCCGAAGCCCGCCTGGTGGGCCCTGACGGCACCTTGTACGCGCACGCCACCACCACCTGCTTGGTGTTTGACCGCCCCTCAACGCCCTAGGACTTTCCCTAGAAAACGACTTTTCTGGTTTTAAAGCGATACTTTTTTTTCGATTTCACACAATAATAAGTAACACATTGAAAAGCCGCTGGGTTTGATGCAACGCAAATCAACCCACGAAACAGACGTGGCACCACCACGCAATGGCTTGTTTGAATCGAACGGAGACACCCGCTATGCCAGAGATGTTTGATGCGCGCACGCCTGTGCGCGCTCACCTAAGAGGAGCCGACTGATGCTCTCTCAGTTCCTGCAATTTTTGTTTTCGGGCATCACCGTGGGGGCCACGTATGCCTTGGCGGCTTTGGGCTTCACCCTGATTTACAACGCCAGCAACGTCATCAACTTTGCGCAAGGCGAGTTCATCATGCTCGGCGGCATGTTGGCGGTGCTCTTTGCGCAGATGGGTTTGCCATTGCCCGTCGTCTTGCTATTGGCCATCGTCATTCCAGCGCTGGTGGGCATCTTGATGGAGAAGGTGGCCATTGAGCCCGTCAAAGGCGCAGACACGGTCTCGCTCATCATCATCACCATCGGTGCGTCTTTGGTGATTCGCGGTTTGATTCAGGTGTGGCTGGGCAAAGGCACGTTCAGCTTGCCTGCGTTTTCGGGCGACACCCCCATCCATATTCTGGGTGCCACCTTGCTGCCTCAAAGTCTGTGGGTGCTGGCCATCACGGCGTTGTTGGTAGCCGCGCTGTGGTACTTCTTTAGCCACACACTCACGGGCAAAGCCATGTTGGCCACCTCGTTCAACCGCACGGCGGCAGAGTTGGTGGGCATCAACACCAACTTTGTGCTGTTCTTGAGTTTTGCCATGTCCGCAGGCTTGGGTGCTGTGGGGGGCATCTTGGTCACGCCCATCACCATGACCTCGTATGACGTGGGCATCATGCTCGGCCTCAAAGGGTTTGTGGCCGCGGTGGTCGGTGGCTTGGGCAACGGCCTAGGGGCCGTGTTGGGCGGCTTGCTGGTGGGCATTCTTGAGGCCATGGGCGCGGGCTATATCTCCTCGGCCTACAAAGACGCCGTGCCATTTGTGCTCATCTTGTTCATTCTTTTCTTCATGCCACGCGGCCTGTTTGGCGGCCAATCGACGGACCGGGTGTAACCATGAACAAGAACGCATCTCTGGGCTTGGGCCTTGTTGTAGCCGTGTTGTTGGTGCTGCCCTTTGTGCTGCCCAACAGCTACTACACCGACTTGGCCATTCGCATGGCCATCAACGCCATCATCGTCATTGGTTTGAATTTGCTGATTGGATTTGCTGGCCAAATCAGTTTGGGCCACGCAGGCTTTTTGGGCATTGGGGCTTATGCCTCGGCCGTGTTGCCCACCCACTTTGGCATGCACCCTCTGCTGGCCATGGCCGCAGGCGCGGCAGCCACCGCCGTGATTGCGGGTGTGGTGGCCAAACCGATTTTCAAACTCAAAGGCAACTACTTGGCCATGGCCACGTTGGGGCTGGGCATCATCATCAACATTGCGTTGCGCAACGAAGCGCAATGGACCGGTGGGCCAGACGGCATGCCCGTCCCCGCCCTCTCCGTGTTCGGCTTTGAAATTGGCAGCGACAAGCAGTGGTACTGGGTGGTGGCAGGCTTGCTGGCCGTCAGCGTGTGGGCCTCGCTCAATCTGATTGACTCGCCGTTTGGCCGCGCCTTGCGTGCCTTGCATGGTTCTGAAGTGGCCTCGCAAGTGGTGGGGGTGAACATCGTGCGCTACAAGGTGTCGATCTTTGTCATGTCGGCCGTGTTTGCCAGCATCATGGGCAGCATCACGGCGCACTACATTGGTTTTGTCACACCCAATTTCGCCGACTTCTTTCACTCGATTGAATTGGTCACCATGGTGGTGGTGGGCGGCATGGCCTCGGTGTTCGGCTCTATCGTCGGCGCGGTGTTGCTCACCGCACTACCGCAAGCACTGGCCACTTTTGAAGGCTGGGAGACCGTGGTGTTTGGCGCCGTCTTGATGCTGTGCATGATCTTTTTGCCCAAGGGCTTGGTGCCCACCTTGGCGGCTAAGTTTGGCAAGGGAGAGTGAGCATGTCACTGCTTGAAGTCAAAGATCTCTCCATCCATTTCGGTGGTGTCAAGGCCGTTCAAAACGTGTCATTCAACATTGATGCGGGCATTGTGTACTCTGTCATTGGGCCCAATGGCGCAGGCAAGACCACCCTCTTTAACCTCATCACTGGCGTGTACAAACCCACCTCGGGTGAGATTCGCTTGGACGGTGAAATGATCCAAGGCAAATCGCCCAACGAGCTGGCCGAACGCGGTGTGGCGCGCACATTTCAAAACTTGCAAATTTGCATGAACATGAGCGCGCTGGAAAACGTGATGGTTGGTGCGCACTTGCGCTTGGACCGCAACGTGTTCAAAGCCGCCCTGCGCTGGCCCAGCCTGCGCCGCCGCGATGCCGAGTTGCGCGAAGAAGCCGCCGAGCTGATGAAGTTTGTTGGCTTGGACCAATACATCCACGCCCGCTCTGACGCCATGTCGTATGGCGTGCTCAAGCGCCTTGAAATTGCACGCGCCTTGGCCATGAAGCCACGCGTGATTTTTTTAGACGAACCTGCTGCAGGCTTGAACC
>JBEEJP010000185.1:0-4334 GCA_041169125.1 Pseudomonadota bacterium | reverse complement strand
CGGGCGAAATGATTGGCTTGGTGGGGCAAAGCGGCTCGGGCAAGAGCACTTTGGTGAACTTGATTTGCCGTTTCTACGACTTGAGCGAAGGCTCGATCAAACTCGACGGCATCGACATTCGCAACATCGCCTTGTCTGACTTTCGCAGTCACATTGGCATGGTGTTGCAAGAGCCGTTTTTGTTCTTCGGCACGATTGCCGACAACATTGCTTATGGCAAGCCTGATGCCAGCCGCGAAGAAATTGTGGCAGCAGCCCGTGCGGCCCATGCCCACGAATTCATCTTGCGTTTGCCACAGGGCTACGACTCCTTGGTGGGCGAACGCGGTCAAGGCTTGTCGGGCGGTGAGCGTCAGCGCATTTCGATTGCCCGTGCCTTGCTGATCAACCCACGCATCCTTATCTTGGACGAAGCCACTGCGTCGGTAGACACAGAGACCGAGCAAGAAATTCAAAAGGCCTTGGACAACTTGGTCAAAGGCCGCACCACGATCGCGATTGCCCACCGTTTGTCCACGCTGAACCAAGCCGACCGTTTGGTGGTGATGGAACAAGGTGTGGTGGTCGAAGAGGGCGACCATGACACGCTCATGGCACGCCAAGGGGCGTACAACCGCCTGTACGAAGCTCAAGCCAAAAATGCCGAAGACGCCGTGGCGCGTGCTTCCACCAAGGAGTCTGTATGAGTGCCGTGATGACCGCCGCTTTCACGCTGGCGTTGGATCCGTTTGGCAAATTGGTCATCACCTTGGCCGATGGCACACAACACGTAGGTGTGGTGGTGGCGCGTGCGTTTCCGATTGCATCGCCCGATCACAGTATTTCGATCCTGAGTGCAGAGGGCAAAGAGTTGGCGTGGGTCGAGAGCCTGCACAACTTGCCTGCCAACGAGCAAGATCTGGTTTCGCAAGCGCTGCAAGGCCGCGAGTTCATGCCTGAGATTTTGCGTTTGGATGGGGTGAACAGTTTTTCTACCCCCAGCGTGTGGCGTGTGCAGACCAACCGTGGCGCCACACAATTGGTGCTCAAAGGCGAGGAAGACATTCGCCGTTTGAGTGCGACACGCCTCATCGTGGCCGATGCGCATGGGGTGCAGTTTTTGATCCGCGATTTGCCATCGCTCGACCGCCACACCCGCAAGCTGCTTGACCGCTTCTTGTAAAGCGAGGTCGCTGTTTTCAGCGGCCTTCGCAGGCGGTGAAGAAATCCAGTTCGCGCTGGTAGACCTGCGTCTTCACAGACATCAAGCCAAGAACCGAGTGAAACAAGTTGTCGTGTGACAAGGGCTTGTTGCGTTGGCTTTGCAAGCAACGCGTGCTCACGCGGCTGACTTGTTCAAACCCGGGTGAGAGCCAGGTGATGAGTGGCACCGTGGTTTGCTCGGGGGGCGCCACGCTGTAGGGCAATCCGTGCAAGTACATGTTTTTTTCACCCAAAGATTCCCCATGGTCAGACACGTACAACATAGCCGGTGTGTGGTGGCTTTCTTGGGTTTTGAGCCATCCAATCACGCGTGACAAAAAGTGGTCGGTGAACACGAGGGTGTTGTCGTAGGCGTTGATCACTTGTTCACGGCTGCATGGCGAGAGCGAGGTATCGGTGCACTCGGGTGTGAAGTGTTTGAATGGGTCTGGGCTGCGTTTGAAATAAGCAGGCCCGTGGCTACCCATTTGATGCATCACCACCACCGTGCCACGGGCACGACGTTCGGCTGGAAGTTTGGCAATTTCTGCGTCGATGCGCGCGAGCATCACGGTGTCACGGCATTCGCCACTGTCGCAGTATTCGGGCAGTTTCAGATCGGATGTGTTGACATTTGCAACCCGCAAGCACTGGTCTTTGCAGCCCGATTGGTTGTCCATCCACAGCACGGCATAGCCGGCATGTTGCAAGACATCCAACAAATTCTCAAACTCATGGCTGCGCTGGTTGAAACCTTCGCGACCCAAGTGCGAAAACATGCACGGGACGGACTCGGCCGTGCTGGTGCCACAAGAGCTGACGTGGGTGAAACTGGTGATGTGCTCTTTGGCCAACTGTGGATTGGTATTGCGCGTGTAGCCATTGAGTGAGAAGTTTTGGCTGCGCGCCGTTTCGCCCAACACAAAGACCAACAAAGGAGGACGTTTTGGTGTGTCCAAAGTGCGGGGCACGATGTGCGCATCTTCTCCCAGTGCTTGCAAGGGACCACGGGGCTGGTCCGAGGGAATCACCGTCATGTCCAAGACCGCATACACACTGTTGAGTGGGTTGATCTTGTAGCGCAGCGCGGTGTGGTTACGCATCAGTGACGCGAAATCTTGAAAAACCAATTGCGTTGTGCCGATGAGCAAAAGCAAAGCACCGATCAACAGGCCGAGGTTGTGCCCCATTTGTCGCTGCCACGAAGTCACGGCAAGGGGTTGACGCCATAGCCAGAGGAGGGGGAGCCCAGCAATGAAAACGACGCAGGCCAGCAACTGCCAACTGATCTGGTCCCGTGCCTCACGCACGTCGGTTTGCAGCACGTTGATCAGCATGGGCGTATCGACCACAATGCCGTACATCAGCATGTAATACGTGGCAAAACCTGCCAGTAGCAAAAGCAATGCAATGGCAGGTTTGAGTGTGTATCGCCAAGCCAACAGAGACAAAACAGCCGTCACCGCGCACGCGATCATGAACGCCAATGCCAGCATGAACACGGCACCACGGACACCTGCAATGTCTGGCAACTTCATCAAGCTTTGCCAGAGGGCCAAGTTGCCGATCACAGCCAACCAAAGGCTGGCGGTGATGACGAAGGTGGTGCTTGAGCGCGCAGGGCGTGCGGGTGGATCCAAAAACATGAGTCGCATGCGAGCGCTACCTCAAGTCGGCCACGTGCTGCCGTGCTCTGGCACGATGGCACGCCAACTCAGGTCTCGCTCAATGCGCTGACGCAGGGCATCTGAGGCTTCGGGTTCACCATGCACCACATACACCTGGTCGGGTTTGCTGCGCATTTGGTTCAACCAAGCAATCAATTGCGAAGCATCCGCATGGGCGGATGAGGATTGCAGCTGCACCACCTCGGCATGGATCGTCACATCTTGGCCATGCATGCGCAGCATCGTGCCGCCGCCTGCAATGGTGGCTCCGCGTGTGCCCGGGGCTTGGTAGCCCGTGAGGATGACCATGTTGCGATGGTCCGGCAGGTAGCGCGCCAAGTGGTGCAACACACGCCCGCCTGTAGCCATGCCGCTGGCCGCCAAGATCACCATCGGTCCGTGGCGCTTGGACAGGGCCTTGGATTGTTCGGTGCTTTCGATCATGGTGGCCACATGCTTCAAACCTTTGAGTGCGTGGGCATCCAAACGGTGTGCTTCTGGGTGGCGTTGGAACAAGTCGGTGGTGTGCACCGCCATGGGGCTGTCTAGAAAGATCGGCAAGCTGTGTGGAATGTCGCCGCGCTCTTTCATGATGTCGATGGCGTGCAACAGTGCTTGTGCACGGCCCACTGCAAACACAGGCACTACGGCCACGCCACCGCGTGCCGCCACGCGCTTGAGGGCTGGGGCCAGTTCGGCCATGATGTTTTCGTGCGGGTGTTCGCGGTTGCCGTAGGTCGATTCGATCAGCACCGTGTCTGCCTCAGGCGGTGGGGCCGGCGGGTTCATGATCATGTCATCGGGGCGTCCCACATCACCGCTGAACAAAATGCGCCGTCCTGCCACTTCGACCAAGACACTGGCTGCGCCCAAGATGTGGCCAGCGGTGCTGAAGGTGGCTTTCCAACCGGGGATGGGGGAGAAGGTGTGGGTCTCGCGCTCGGGCTTGAGCAATTGCAACGACAAAAACGCATCGTGCTTGCTGTACAAAGGCATGGCCGGCTCGTGCTTGGTGTAGCCGTGGCGGTTTAGAAAGGCAGCATCTTCTTCTTGAATATGGCCGCTGTCAGGCAGCAAGATCGCGCACAAATCGCACGTGGCTGGGGTGGCGTGGATATTGCCGCGATAGCCCTGTCGATAAAGCAGAGGCACATAGCCACTGTGGTCCAGATGCGCGTGGGTGAGCAGTACAGCATCCACATCGCTAGGGGCAACAGGCATGGGGCTCCAGTTGCGTAAACGCAGTTGCTTGTAGCCCTGAAACAGCCCGCAATCGACCAGCAATTTCTTGCCCTCGTGCTGGACCAAGTACTTTGAACCGGTGACGGTGCCGGCTCCTCCTAGGAATGTGATTTGCACGCTCATGAATGGAGTATCGCTTAAAAGCCGTTGATGAAAAGTCCATTTGGGGGCTTCGATGACGCGCTCCGTGACAGTGCCTTTATGGGGGTAATTCCTAGTATTTGTATACAGTAAAACTACACA
>JBEEJP010000184.1:0-4352 GCA_041169125.1 Pseudomonadota bacterium | reverse complement strand
TGCAGGAGGGTTCATCAAATCGAAGGTGCAGTCAAACACGGCCAAGGGGGTGCCGTTGGCTTGCAAGTTTTGGAGCTGTGCCACAGAGATGAGTGTGGTGAACATGGTGTTTTCCTTCTCAGCGTTGCGCTGGGTTTAGTGTTCTTCGGCGGGGGTGCTGGGTGCTGCGCGAGCGCGCAACAAGGTGGCAGCCATGCCACTGACGGTGATGAGTGCCATGCCGGCCCAGCCAATGAGGGGAATGTCATCGCCAAACAGCAGCAAGCTGTAGAGCGCCGCAAAGACGATGCCCGAGTATTGCAAGCTGGCCACCACCAATGTGGCGCCGTGGCTGTAGGCACGTGTCATGCACAGCTGACCGAGCGAGGCAAAAATGCCCACAGGAATGAGCCACACCGCGTGTTCCCACGCCCATGTCGAGACGCCCATGAAAGCCATGCCCACGAGTCCGGCCACGATGGTGCCGATGGCAAAGTAAAACACTGTGCGTGTCTCGGGCTCGCCCATGCGCCCCAAAGCGGTGACTTGCATGTAGGCAAAGGCGGCGCAAAAACCAGACATCAAGCCAATCAGGCCTGCATAAATTTGGTCTTGTGCCATGGTGGGGCGCAGCACCATGATCACGCCCGCGAAGCCGGCCATCACCGTGAGCGCCAAGGGGCCTTGTGACCAAGGGCTTTGCCCTTCGGTGGGTTTCCAATTGATGAGTGAGCCCCCCACGATGAAGGCGGCAATCCACACGCTGCTCATGTAGTTGAGCGTCATGGCCGTGGCCAGCGGCAGTTTGGCGATGGCGTAAAACCAAGCGCTCAAAGAGCTCACCCCAATGATGGAGCGCCACACATGCATGCCCACGTATTGGGTGCGCAGGGAAACGTGTTGTTGTCGTGCAATGACGGCTAAAAACATACAACCCACCACACCTCGGTAGAACACAAGCTCTGCTGAGTTGAAGTGGGCCGAGCCGTACTTGACGCAAACCCCCATGGTGGCAAAAAAGGCTGCGCCCAGCAGCATCCACAAGGCTTGCATCGAGAGGCTTAGTTGTCGGTGAAGTTCAGTTTGCCGCGGTACCACTCGTGGAAGTGCTGCATGCCGTCTTCCATGGGGCTTTGGTAGGGGCCGACTTCGTTGTCACCACGGTCAATCAAGGCTTTGCGGCCTGCGTCCATGCGTTCGGCAATTTCGTCGTCTTCGATGCAGGTTTCCATGTAAGCCGCACGTTGGGCTTCGACAAATTCACGCTCAAAGGCGACGATTTCTTCGGGGTAGTAAAACTCCACCCGGTTGAGGGTTTGGGTGGGGCTGATCGGGTGCAAGGTGGAGACCGTCAACACATGCGGGTACCACTCGACCATGATGTGGGGGTAGTAGGTGAGCCAAATTGCACCGCGCTCGGGCAGAGCGCCGTTGCGGTAGTTGAGCAGCACGTCGTGCCATTTTTTGTACACGTCCGAGCCAGGCTTGCCAAAGGTGTTGGCCACGCCCACGGTTTGCACCGAGTACTCGGGTTTGAATTCCCATTGCAAGTCGTCGCAGGTGACGAAGTTGCCCAGGCCCGGATGGAAGGGGCCGACGTGGTAGTCCTCGAGGTAGACCTCGATGAAGGTTTTCCAGTTGTAGTTGCACGCGTGCAGTTCAACGTGGTCGAGGGCGTAGCCGTCAAAGTTCAAATCTTTGGCGGGGCCCATGCCTGCGAGATCAGCCAAGATGTCACGGCCGTTGTCTTCAAACAGCATGCCGTTCCACTCGCGCAACGTGTAGTTGTTGAGGTTGAGGCAGGGGTCGTGGGCAAAGTGTGGCGCCCCCAGCAACTCGCCTGAAGGGGCGTAAGTCCAATGATGGAGGGGGCACACCAAGTTGCCACCGGCGTGGCCTTGGCCTTGGGTTTGCAAATTGCCGCGCCCTTTGAGCATCACCGCTTGGCGGTGGCGGCAGATGTTGGAAATCAGTTCAACGCCCTTGGCCGAGCGTACGAGCGCGCGCCCTTCGCCTTCTTGCGGCAAAGCGTAGTAGTCGCCCACATTCGGGACGGCAAGCTGGTGGCCCACATAACGGGGCCCTTGCTGAAAGATGGTCTCCAGTTCGCGCTGAAAAAGCGCCTCGTCAAAGTAACTGGTAACTGGTAGTTGGCTGTGCGCCTGCTGCAGTTGAAGACTTAAATCAGACATGGGTGACCTGACCTAAAGACTCCCCACAGGGAGAAGTGAAAAAAAATAAATCGGCCCGAGGGTCGATTGAAGGATGCCCATTGTACCCAAGGGGGCAAACTTTGCTTTGTGTGCAGCCTAAAATGGCGGGCTATTTGACCCACCTCAAACGGATATCCGCACACCATGCCCAAGGCCAAAACCACCCCAAGCGGCGCAGACACTGCGCCCGTCAGCTATGAAGCTGCTTTGAAAGAGCTGGAAGCCTTGGTGCAGCAAATGGAGTCGGGTCAGTTGCCCTTGGCCGATTTGCTGTCAGGCTACCAACGCGGGGCTGAACTTTTGGGTTATTGCCGCGCACAGCTGGATGCGGTGGAGCAACAAATCAAGGTGCTCGACAACGGGGCATTGAAAGCATGGACACCAACGTGAGCCAAGGCATGACCCCTGCTGAACTCGACCAGTGGAGCAACCACTGGTTGGCCGTGGTTGAAAACGCGTTGTCGCGTTGGATTACCCCACACGCGCCTGCGGGTTTGGGTGAGGCCATGCGTTACGCCGTGCTCGATGGTGGCAAGCGTTTGCGTCCCTTGCTGGTGTTGGCTGCGCGAGAAGCGATTGCCCACGGCCTCTCAGATGCCGCCCTTGACGAAGCCGCCTTGCGGGCTGCTTGTGCGGTGGAGTTGATTCATGCCTACTCGCTGGTGCACGACGACATGCCGTGCATGGACAACGATGTGTTGCGCCGTGGCAAGCCCACCGTGCATGTGCAGTTTGGGGAAGCCCAAGCCTTGTTGGCAGGCGACGCTTTGCAGGCCTTGGCGTTTGAATTTCTCACGCCAGATGCCTCGGCCATTCCTGAGGCGGTGCAAGCGCGTTTGTGCCGTTTGCTGGCGACATCGGCAGGCCATGCAGGCATGGCGGGGGGACAAGCCATTGACTTAGCCAGCGTGGGGCTGGCGTTGAACGAGGACCAACTGCGCCACATGCACCGTCTGAAAACGGGCGCCTTGCTAGAGGGCAGCGTCATGATGGGCGCTGCCTGTGGCGACACCACGTCGCAAGCCTTGGATGGCCTCAAGCGCTATGGTCAAGCGCTGGGCTTGGCGTTTCAGGTGGTGGACGATATTTTGGATGTCATCGCCGATTCAGCCACGCTTGGTAAAACCGCAGGCAAAGATGCGGCGAATGACAAACCCACCTACGTGTCGTTGTTGGGGTTGGAACAAGCCAAGTCATATGCGCAGTCGTTGTTGCAAGAGGCCTTGGCGGCTCTGCACAGCACCGGCTTGACGCACACCCACACGCTGGCTGCATTGGCCGAGCGCGTGGTGAATCGGAACACGTGAAGAAACATGCCTAATTTGTTGCACACCATCAACTCACCCGCTGACTTGCGGGCTGTGCCGCGCCACCAGTTGCCTGCGCTGGCCGATGAGTTGCGCTCTTACCTGATTCAAAGTGTCGCCAAAACAGGGGGGCACCTGAGCTCTAACCTAGGCACGGTGGAGTTGACGGTGGCCTTGCACTATGTGTTCAACACGCCGCACGACCGCATCGTGTGGGATGTGGGGCACCAAACCTACCCGCACAAAATTTTGACGGGGCGCCGTGACCAAATGGGGACGCTGCGTCAACGCCACGGTCTGAGTGGTTTTCCACGGCGCGATGAGAGTGAGTACGACGCCTTTGGCACTGCGCACTCGTCCACCAGCATCTCGGCGGCCTTGGGCATGGCCATTGCCGCACAGCAAAAAGGCGAACAGCGCCATGCGATTGCCGTGATTGGCGATGGCGCCATGACGGCAGGCATGGCCTTTGAGGCCTTGAACAACGGCGGTGTCTCCACCTCCAAATTGCTCGTCATCTTGAACGACAACGACATGTCGATCAGCCCGCCCGTGGGCGCGCTCAATCGCTACTTGGCGCAGTTGATGAGCGGCAAGTTTTACTCAGCGGCCAAAGAGGTGGGCAAGCAAGTGCTCAAAGGCGCACCGCCTTTGTTTGAGCTGGCCAAGCGTTTTGAAGAACATGCCAAAGGCATGGTGGTGCCTGCCACTTTGTTTGAAAAATTTGGTTTCAACTACATTGGCCCAATTGATGGGCACGACCTTGAGTCGCTCATCCCAACGCTGGAAAACATCAAGCACTTAGAAGGCCCACAGTTCCTGCACGTGGTACCAAAAAAGGCCAAGGCTACAA
>JBEEJP010000183.1:0-4396 GCA_041169125.1 Pseudomonadota bacterium | reverse complement strand
CTCCCAAAAACCGCCGGCCCAACGCACAGGCAACCAAAGCTGCCGTGCAATGCGTTCGTAGCCACCGTTGCCGGTGGAGCTGCTGCCACGCAAATCGTTCCACAAGGTGTGCACCCCGAGCCCCGCATACAGACCCCGCTGGTTGGGGGTGTTGGCGTACACGGGCACCATGGCGCGCCAACGCGTTTCAATGTTGTGAACACCATCCATGCTGCCTGTTTTGGTGCTGCTGTAGTGTTGCATGCCTAAAAAGATATCGCCTTCAAGCAGCACCTTGGGCATCGCAGAGAGGTTGTAAGCACGGCCATGCAGACCTAACTCGGGTCCTTGTAATTGCATCAGGCCTGGCTCTCTGTATTGGTTCACGCCAGCGCTGATGCCCCATTGAATCACTGGGGGGGGATGGCTTGGGGTTTGAGCTTGAGCTTGGACTTGGGTTTGCGCTTGTGCAAAAAATGGCAGCGTGGCCAAGAGCAGCCCCAAAGAGTGTGAGAAGGTGATATTCATTTCGTCTTTTTAGCAGAATTTTTCTGTGCTGGGACTTCGCTGAGGCAAACTTACCACTTGAACATGAAAACATTCAAAGTCGCCACCTACAACATTCACAAAGGCGTGCAAGGCTTGGGCCCCGCGCGTCGGCTTGAAATTCATAACCTAGGTCATGCTGTCGAGCAATTTGACGCTGACCTCGTGTGCCTGCAAGAAGTGCGAGGCTTTAACCGTCAGCAAGAGCGACGTTTCAAGCACTGGCCCACGCAAGGGCAAGCTGATTTTTTGGCACCCGAGGGCTACACCTCGGTGTATTGCACCAATGCCATCACCAAGCACGGCGAACACGGCAATGCTTTGCTCAGCCGTTGGCCGGTGTTGCAACATCGCCATGAAGACATGTCAGACCACCGCTTAGAGCAGCGGGGCTTGTTGCATGTGTCGGTGCACATGCAGGGGCGGGAGGTGCATGTCATCGTGGTGCACTTGGGGCTGTTGCCCGGTAGCCGCATTCGTCAAACGCAACAGTTGCATGATTTCATCGAACGCGAAGTGCCAGCCCATGCACCGCTTTTGGTGGCTGGCGATTTCAATGACTGGGGTAGCGCCGTGGCCAAGATGATGGCCACCGTGGGCTTGCACACCAACGAAGACAAACCGCACGCCACCTACCCATCGCGTTTGCCATTGGTGCAGCTCGATCATGTGTACGCGCGTGGGGTGCATCGCGTGACCACGCAGGTGCCGCGTGGCCCTATTTGGGGACGTATGTCAGACCACTTGCCGCTGCTGGTGGAGTTTGCGTGGGATGCGCCATGAATGCTCCACATGCCGCACACGACATTCGTTTGTTGCGCAGTGGCGTGGCGCTGTTTCCTGCACTGATCGAGGCGTTTGACCAAGCGCAGCACGAGATCCTGTTGGAGACCTACATCTTTGATTTTGCGGGTGCGGGGGGCGAGGTTGCCCAAGCCTTGGCGCGTGCGGCACAACGCGGGGTGCGCGTGTGTGTGGTGGTCGATGGTGTGGGCACCGGTGCCTTACCGCCCGAGTGGGCGCAGTGTTTTCAACAAGCAGGCGTGCAGTGTCGCGTGTACTCACCATTGGCGGGTGTGGGTTTTTGGTTGCCCAGCCGATGGCGGCGTTTGCACCGCAAGCTGTGCGTGGTGGACCGCTCAGTGGCGTTTTGTGGTGGCATCAACTTGGTGGATGACTTCATCGACCCCAACGTGCCTGGAGGGTTAGAGCAACCGCGCTTGGACTACGGCGTGAGTTTGCGAGGCCCTTTGGTGGCGCATGTGCACAACGCCATGTCGCAACTGTGGTCACGCATTGAGGCGGTGCGTGAGTTGCGCAGCCAAGACATTGCGGGGGCCCTAGAAGCCTTGCGCAGCGCAGACCAAGGCTTGGCGCTGCCCACACACGGCACGGTTCAGCTGGTGCTGCGTGACAACGTGCGACACCGCACGCAAATTGAGCGGGCGTATCGCAAAGCCATTGGCGCGGCGCGGCACGACGTGGTGGTGGCCAGTGCGTATTTCTTTCCCGGCTTGCGCTTGCGCCGCGCCTTGGTATTGGCCGCGCGGCGGGGGGTGCGTGTGCGTTTGTTGTTGCAAGGCAAGTACGAATACTTCTTGCCTTACCGCGCGTCACGCCAGCTCTACAGCCAGCTCTTGGCAGCAGGGGTGGAAATTTACGAATACCACGCCAGTGTGCTGCACGCCAAAGTGGCGGTGGTGGATGGCCATTGGGCCACGGTGGGGTCGTCCAACCTCGATCCCTTGAGTTTGCTGCTGGCACGCGAGGCCAATGTGGTGGTGCGCGATGGGGTTTTTGCCCAAAGCCTGCAAGACAGCTTGCACCAAGCCATTCAAACCGGTGCCACGAAAGTGGAGGCGAATAGCTTCGCGCAGCGGGGTAAATGGCAACGACTGGTGGATTGGGGCGCTTCGCTGGTGCTGCGCTTTGGTGTGTTTTTAACGGGCAAACGCTACTGAAGGCTGCGCAGCGTAGGGGCTTTGCTTCGCTGCTACCATCATCCCTATGACTGCAAAAGACAACTTCGAAGGCACCCCCGTATCCGTGAAGATTCGCGAGCGCATCACCGCCGCACGCAAACGCTTTCACAGCAACGACAACATTGCCGAGTTCATCCAACCCGGTGAGCTGGAGGCTTTGCTCGACGAAGTCGAAGTCAAGATGCAAGGGGTGCTCGACAGCTTGGTGATTGACACCGAGCACGACCACAACACCGGCGACACCGCGCGTCGAGTGGCCAAGATGTACTTGCAAGAAGTCTTCAAAGGCCGCTATGTGCAAGCACCTTCGATCACTGAATTTCCCAACGCTGAGCACCTCAACGAGCTGATGATCGTTGGCCCCATCACCGTGCGCAGTGCCTGTAGCCACCACTTTTGCCCCGTCATTGGCAAGATCTGGATTGGCGTGTTGCCCAACGAGCGCACCAACGTCATTGGCTTGTCCAAGTACGCACGTTTGGCCGAGTGGGTCATGGGCCGCCCCCAGATTCAAGAGGAGGCGGTGGTGCAACTGGCCGACCTCATTCAAGAAAAAACACAGCCCGATGGTTTGGCCATCGTCATGGAAGCCAGCCACTTCTGTATGTCTTGGCGCGGTGTGAAAGACATGGACAGCAAGATGATCAACTCGGTCATGCGCGGTGCGTTCTTGAAAGACCCCAACTTGCGTCGTGAATTTTTGTCTCTGATTCCTAAAGGTTGATGCCATGCTCGTTCGTCTGTTGTATGTGAGTCGCTCGGTCAAACCCGAAACGGCTGAAGAAACCGAATCCATCCTGAACAGCTCTCGCGAGCACAACATCAGCCACGGCATCACCGGTGTGCTGTGTTTTGGCGGTGGCATTTACTTGCAAGCCATCGAGGGTGGACGCAACCAAGTGAACGCGCTTTACAGCCAAATCATCAAAGACCCGCGTCACAAAGACGTGGTCATCTTGGACTACCAAGAAATCACAGAGCGCCGCTTTGGTGGCTGGACCATGGGCCACGTGCGCTTGGACAAACTCAACCCCTCGATTGTGTTGAAGTACTCTGAAACACCCGAACTCGACCCCTACAGCGTATCGGGTCATGTGTCGTTCGCGTTGCTCGAAGAGCTGATGGCCACAGCGTCTATCGTGGGTCGCGCCTGACCCTCGTTGTGGTGTGTGACCCATCTGCTGCTGGCGTTCGCATCAGATGACGATGCCACACGCTTTGCTCGGTTGCGACTTCAGCAGCAGCCCTAGCAAACGTAAACCCATCGTGGTGGCCGTGGGTCACGCCAAGGCGGGGCGCGTTCAGCTGCAACATCTGTGTCGCTTTGACACGCTGAGCTCTTTTGCCGATTGGCTCAAACAACCTCAACCCTGGGTGGGTGGCTTTGATTTGCCCTTTGGTTTGCCACGTGAGTTGGTTCAAACCTTGGGCTGGTCGACCGATTGGCTGCCTTGCATCCGGCACTACGCTGCACTCAGCCGTGCTGAGATACGCGACACCTTCAAAGCGTTTTGCGATGCCCGTCCCACAGGTGGCAAGTTCGCGCACCGTGCCACCGACATTCCCGCTGGCTCTAGCCCCTCCATGAAATGGGTCAACCCACCGGTGACCTACATGCTTCACGCAGGCGTGCCGTTGTTGATCGATGCGGGGGTGAGCCTGCCACGTTTGCATGAGGGGGACCCCACGCGCGTGGCCCTAGAGGCCTACCCCGGCCTGCTGGCGCGTGAGCTGATTGGCAATGCCAGCTACAAGAGCGACGACAAAGCCAAGCAAACGCCAGAGCGCTTGATTGCCCGTAAGCAGCTGTTGCAAGCCTTAGAAATGGGCCAGACACGTTTGGCCTTGCGCCTCAAGCTCACGCACGCACAGCACGACACCTTGGTGGA
>JBEEJP010000182.1:0-4398 GCA_041169125.1 Pseudomonadota bacterium | reverse complement strand
CCAGTCCGCAGCAACCGCCGCGTCACTGGCATGGCGCAACAAGCCGGCGCTGTTGCAGGTGCTGCGCTCGCCGGGCAAGTCTTCGGTGGTTTGGTTGAACGTGGCCATTTGCGCGGCAATGCCTTTGTCGCCATCGGCATCGCTGAAATGCGTGACCAAGGAAATTTCATCCACTTGCGGCAGTTGGTTCAAACGCGTCCATGCGGAGCGAAACCGCGTGGGCGTAAAACCCAAACGATTCATACCACTGTTCATTTTGAGGAATACCCGATGCGGCACTTGTGTTTTGTGGCGGCTGAGCATGTCAATTTGTTCATCGCAATGCACGGTGTGCCACAGGTCCAGACGTGAGCAAAGCTCTAAGTCGCGCGCGTCAAACACGCCTTCGAGCAACAGCACAGGCCCGCGCCAGCCCAAGCTGCGCAGGCGTTGCGCCTCATCGAGGTCTAACAAGGCAAAGCCATCGGCGCCACGCAAGCCTTCATACACACGCTCAATGCCGTGGCCATACGCATTGGCTTTGACCACCGCCCACACGCGCGAGTCGGGGGCAGCGGCGCGCATACGGGTCAAGTTATGACGCAAGGCGTCGGTGTGAACAAAGGCTTGAATCGGACGGGGCATGGCCGATATTGTGGCACCCGCGTGATATAAACCTTGGGTCGTTCAAGAAGAAAGAAGAATCAACAGGTACGCAGCCCCCTGCGTGCTTGCCAGACCTACCCATGAAGCGCGGTTTTTACACCATCATGTCGGCGCAGTTTTTCAGCTCGCTGGCCGACAACGCACTGTTCGTCACAGCCGTAGAACTCCTCAAAACCGATGGCGCACCCGAGTGGCAACGTGCGGCACTCGTGCCCATGTTTGCGCTGTTTTACGTCGTGCTCGCGCCCTTTGTGGGCGCTTTTGCCGATGCTCGACCCAAAGGCGAGGTCATGCTCATGAGCAACACGATCAAAGTGATCGGTTGCTTGATGATGCTGTTTGGCGTACACCCCTTGCTTGCCTACGCGGTGGTGGGCTTGGGTGCAGCGGCCTATTCACCCGCGAAATACGGCATCTTGACCGAGCTGTTGCCCGCGTCACAGTTGGTCAAAGCCAACGGCTGGATTGAGGGCTTGACCATCGCCTCCATCATTTTGGGTGTGCTGTTGGGGGGGCAATTGGTGGGCCCGAATTTGTCAGCGTGGTTGCTGTCGTTTGACCTGCCCTTTCTCACCACAGGGGTCGATACCTCTGCCGAAGCCGCCATTTGTTTGTTGATTCCGCTGTATGCCCTAGCCGCTTGGTTCAACAAGCGCATTCCGTACACAGGCGCTGCACTGATTCCTATGCGTCTCGATCCCGAGAAAAGCATGGCGCGCAATTTGTGGGCGCTGTTGCCCGACTTTTGGCACTGCAACCAACGCTTGTGGCAGGACAAGCTGGGGCAAATTTCATTGGCCACCACCACCTTGTTCTGGGGCGTGAGTGGCAACTTGCGCTACATCGTCTTGGCGTGGAGTGCCGCGGCTTTGGGCTACACCACCACGCAAGCATCGAGCTTGGTCGGTGTGGTCGCAATTGGCACCGCCGTCGGTGCGGTGATCGCCTCCATGAAGATGAAACTCGACCACGCCACACGCCTCATGCCCTTGGGCATTGCCATGGGTTGCTTTGTGGTGGCGATGAACTTCATCGACAGCTTGTGGCTGGCGGTGCCGTTTCTCATCATCTTGGGTGGCTTAGGCGGCTTCTTGGTGGTGCCCATGAATGCGCTGCTGCAGCACCGTGGGCACAACCTCATGGGCGCAGGCCGCTCCATCGCGGTGCAAAACCTCAACGAGCAACTCTGCATTTTGGGCCTGGGCTTTTTGTACACCTTCAGCACCGGTATGGGCCTGAACGCGTTTGGGGCCATCACCGCGTTTGGGGTGTTGGTTGGTTATGTCATGTGGCTCATCAAGCTGTGGCACGAACACAACCACAAACACCACCGTGAAGAATTGGCGCGCCTGATGCACATTGCGCGCAACGACGATTTGCACGGCTAAGCCAGAAACAAACGCGCCATGACACGCCCAACGCTGGCTGTGTTGGCCTTGGTCCTCAATGCCTTGGTGTGGGGTCTGTCGTGGCTGCCTTTGCGTGCACTAGACGCGCAAGGCCTTCACCCTTTGTGGGCCACTGCCTGTGTCTTTGCCTTGGCCACCGTGGTGCTGAGTTTCATCAGTCCTTCAGGCTGGACACACTTCAAACAACACCCACACCTCTGGTGGCTCATGGTCGCTTCGGGGCTCACCAATGTGGGGTTCAACTGGGCGGTGACCACGGGCGATGTGGTGCGTGTGGTGTTGCTGTTTTATCTCATGCCCACTTGGTCATTGTTGCTCGCGTGGTGGCTCTTGGATGAGCGTCCCACACGTGGTGCTTTGATACGCCTGTGTGTGGCCTGGCTGGGCGTGGTGTTGGTGCTCAAAACACCCGAGTCACCTTGGCCGCTGCCACAAGATTGGGCCGATGTGCTGGCCTTGCTCGCGGGCTTTTGTTTTGCACTGACCAATATTTGGCTGCTGCGTTTGCAGCACACCCCAGAGTCCTCACGCATGGTGGCGATGTTTGGGGGCGGGGCTTGCATGGCCATCGCTTGCGCGCTGCTCGCAACCCACTTGGGCGTGGTACCACCGCTCTTGACAACACCTCTTGAAAGCGCCAGCTTCTTGGTCCTCACAAACTGGGCACCGTGGGTGCTGGGGCTGAGTGCGGCATTCTTGGTATCTAACTTTGCGTTGCAATACGGTGCTGCCCGCTTGAGTGCGCACACCACGGCCATGGTGATGATGTCCGAGGTGGTCTTTGCCAGTGTGTCCTCGGTCGCATTAGGGGCTTCTGTGCTCACGTGGCGCGTTGCTTTGGGGGGCGGCATGATTGTGCTCACCGCCTTGCTGGCGTCACACGCACACACAACGCAGGAGATTCACGAATGACAGGCCTCAAAGACTTCACCGCCCAACGCATCGACGGCACACCGCTGTCCTTTGTTGACCTACAAGGCCAAGTGCTGCTCATCGTCAACACCGCCAGCGCGTGCGGCTTTACGCCTCAGTTTGAAGGCCTAGAGAAGCTGCACCAAACCTACGGCACGCGCGGCCTCACCGTCATCGGTTTTCCGTGCAACCAATTTGGCGCACAAGACTCGGGCACGAACGAAGAGATTGGCGCGTTTTGTCAACGCAACTACGGCGTGAGCTTCACGATGATGGAAAAAGTGGACGTGAACGGCGACCACACACACCCTCTGTTCAAGTGGCTCAAAGCCGAAGCGCCAGGCGTCTTAGGCAGCGAGGCCATCAAATGGAACTTCACCAAGTTCTTGGTGGCTAAAGACGGTCGCGTGCTCAAGCGCTATGCCTCGATGGATGCGCCCGCTAAATTGACGGGTGATATTGAAGCGGCCTTGGCCGCTTAATTCAACGCCGCATCCAACGCTTCCACCCAGTGCTTCACCGGCACATCGGTGCCGCTTTGCAAATGGGTGATGCAGCCCACGTTGGCGCTCAAAATGGCTTTGGGTTTGAGCGCATCCAAATGACCCAGCTTGCGGTCACGCAAGGTGTAGCTGATGTCGGGGTTGAGCACGCTGTAAGTGCCTGCTGAACCACAACACAGGTGCGACTCACTGTTCGCCACTTGAATGGCAAAGCCCAAAGCGGCCATGTGTTGCTCCACACCCCCTTTGAGTTTTTGGCCGTGTTGCAAGGTGCAAGGTGGGTGGTAGGCCTGTGCGCCCGCTGCCGTCACCGCGGCCGCATTGAGTTTGGGTTTGAGTGCGGGCACGAGGTCAGGCAAGAGCTCACTCAGGTCTTGCGTGAGTTCGCTGATGCGTTTGGCTTTGGCCGCATAAGCGGCATCGTCTTTGAGCACATGGCCGTAGTCTTTGACCATCACGCCACAGCCGGAGGCATTCATCACAATGGCTTCCACGCCTTGCTCGACAAACGGCCACCACGCATCGATGTTGGCGCGAATTTGCACCAAGCTGCCCTCTTGGTCGTTCAAGTGGAATTTCACCGCACCGCAGCAACCGGCTTCAGGCGCGACGATGGTTTGAATGCCGGCGGCATCCAACACACGCGCGGTGGCGGTGTTGATGTTGGGCAACATGGCGGGCTGCACGCAGCCTGCGAGCATGAGCACTTGGCGAGGGTGTTGCGCCGTTGGCCACACCACGCCCTTGCGCGCGGCTGTTTGCGGTGCAGGCACTTTGGCTTTGAGCTTGGCGGGCAACACACCACGCACCGCTTGGCCAAGTTTCATGGCGGGAGCGAACAAGGGTGAGGTGAGGCCCTCTTTCAAAGCCCAACGCATGACGCGCTCGCCCATCGGGCGCGGCACTTGGGCATCCACCACCTTGCGGCC
>JBEEJP010000181.1:0-4408 GCA_041169125.1 Pseudomonadota bacterium | reverse complement strand
TCGCGCAAACCGGCAAATAAGTTTTCAGACAACCCAGGCTCCAGCACCACGGCTTGTCCAGGTTGGCTTTGTTGCAACACGTTGTGCAGCAATTGCTCCAGCGAAGGCTCCAGCGTCATGACTTGCAAGCCGTTGTCACTGTCGATCAGGCTTTGCATGATCATGCGGCCCAGCTTGGGGCGAACCATGGCGGTGAGTTGTTCAGGATCTTGCGTGCGCGTGCTGGCTTCGGTGAGGGCTTCGGCAATCGTGCGCATGTCACGAATAGACACTGACTCAGCCAACAGGTTTTGCAAAGTGCGGGTCAAGATGCCCAAGGACAACTTGCCGGGCACGAGGTCTTCCACAATCTTGGGCGACTTCGCTGCGAGCTTGTCAAGCAACTGTTGAGTTTCGTCGTGGCTCAACATTTCAGATGCGTTCTCGCGCAGCACTTTGTTGAGGTGGGTCGAAATGGCGGTGGCGGCATCGACCACGGTGTAGCCCAGCGTGCGCGCTTGGTCGCGTTGCGAAGGCTCAATCCACACGGCTTCCAAACCAAATGCAGGTTCACGGGTGGCAATGCCTTCCAACTGGCCATACACATGGCCAGGGTTGATGGCCAATTCACGACCGACTTTGACTTCACCCTTGCCACGCACCACGCCTTTGAGCACGATGTTGTAGGCATCTGGGTCGATGTTCAAGTCATCACGGATACGCACGGGTTGAACCAAAAAGCCCAATTCGGCCGACAATTTTTTACGCACACCTTTGACGCGTGTCATCAGCTCGCCGCCAGTTTCGGCGTTGACCAACGGAATCAGGCCATAACCAATTTCCAAACCAATGAGGTCCACTTGGTCCACATCGTCCCAGTCGAGTTCTTTGGGCGCGTCGGTTGGCGTCGCATCTTTTTCAGCCTGTTCGGCTTGCTCTTCTTGGACTTCGCGGGTGATGATCATCAAACCCAAACCGGCCGACGCCAAGGCCAAGGTGATGAACATCAAATGAGGCATGCCGGGCACCATGCCCAAAATCATCAAGATGACCGCTGAGATGAACAACGCAGTGGGGTTGGCCAATTGGACAGAGGCTTGTTCAGAAATCGATTCAGCCGTGGTCACGCGGGTCACGATGATGGCGGTGGCCAGAGACAACAACAACGATGGAATTTGAGCCACCAAGCCGTCACCAATGGTGAGCAAGGTGTAAATGCGGCCGGCTTCAGCCACAGGCAAATCGTGCTGGGCCACACCAATGATCAAGCCACCGATCAAGTTGATCAACAGAATCAACAAGCCGGCCATGGCGTCACCGCTCACGAATTTGGAAGCACCGTCCATCGAACCGAAGAAATCAGATTCTTGGGCCAACTCGGCACGGCGTTGTTTGGCGGTGTCTTGGTCGATGATGCCGGCGTTCAAGTCAGCGTCGATCGACATTTGTTTACCAGGCATGGCGTCCAAGGTGAAACGGGCGTTCACTTCAGAGACGCGGCCCGCACCTTTGGTCACCACCACAAAGTTGATGATCATCAAAATCGCGAAGATGATGAAACCCACCACATAGTTACCGGCAATCACGAACTCACCGAAAGCCTGCACCACCTTACCGGCGGCGTGTGAGCCCTCGTGGCCGTTGACCAGCACCACACGGGTCGAGGCCACGTTCAGCGCCAAGCGCAACATGGTGGCAAACAACAAGACGGTGGGGAAGGATGAAAACTCGAGCGGTTTACGGGTGCCGATGGCGATCATGATCACCACCAAGCTGCAAAGAATGTTAAAAGTAAACAAAAAGTCCAACAATACTGGGGGCAATGGCAACACCAACATTGCCATGATGACGAGCACCACCACCGGAATACTGAGTCCGGAGAGGTCAAATTTCGACAAGTTGTGTCGAATCGTTGACAGAGTGAGTGTGCTCATTTGAGAAATCCAGTTTGAAGTGGAACGTTTAGGTTTCTTTTTGCCTTGAAAATGCTTTCGAGGCATGTTGGTTAAGCAATCGATGTGCCAACTCAAACTGACACTGATGCGCCTGCTGAATGAAAGCGGCAAGAACTAACCTGTCACGGTTCTTGCTTAACTCCTTGGCAAACTCGTTTAAAGACCACCATGAACCTGTCCAGCTACCTCCAAATGCCACCGGCTCCGTCGGTGCCAAATCACACCAGCAACGCGGTGCCGCAAGGCCTGGGTGCGGGTGTGAGCCCGTCTGCGGGCAACAGTTTGGGGTTCGATTTCGCAGATGTCATGGCACGCCAGCTTCAGCGCTTGGCCCCTCAACAGCGGCAAATAGTTGCCGCTGAGGCGCCCAAACCCGAGGCACCCGCACACGACAAGCAAGAGACACGCCCCGTGGATACGCAGCGCACTGACCGTTCGGAGCAAGCCGCGCCACGCGAGACAGAAACACGCACCGACTCCCACACGGCCGATCAAGACAACCGCGATGGCCACACCGCATCCACACGTGTGCGGGCTAAAAATCAGTCACAAAAAACAGATCGTCCTGATGTGGACGCTCTCTTAGAAGGGCTGATGCAAGGCACGCCGCTGGCCCCCATCGCCACAGCCGATGTAGCCGAAGCCGCGTCTGCGCCTGTTGCTGCACCTGTCGCAGCCCCTCTTGTCGCCACGACAGCAGAAATACCCGCCGCGACCGACCTCACAGCCCATGTTGCTGCGTTGCAAACCGTCGAGCTCAGCCCACAGATGCGCATCATCACGGACCCCAAAGCAGCCCCCAGCCCTGAAAGCTTGACGGCGTTTGCCAAGTCCATGGGGCTGGATGAGTCCGCCATTCAAAACTTATTGGCGCAACAGCCAGCAACCCCCGCCACCACACTGACACCAGTGGGCACGGCCCCGAATGCCTTGCAAGCCGCCATGAGCACCGTGCTCAACGGCCACGCCCCCCAGCTCAGCAACACAGACAGCACGGTCGCAACCCAGCTCGCCGCCATGGCAGCCACGGCCGAACAACCTGCTGTTGTGTCTGGCGCGGGCTTGGCGGCAGCTGCCCCCACCACATTGACCACACCTTTGGCGTCTACCCCCGCCGTGGCGTTGCCCGGTTTGACGCCAACAGACATGGCGGCTATCCAGCAACTGCAAATCACGGTTTTGCCTGCGGCTGTGTTGCCTGTGAACACCCAGATCAATCCCACCCCCACCAACAGCACGCTTGAGATGCTGTCCCTCTTGGGTCACGGCGTGGATGAACAAGATGTGGGGGCGCTCTTGTCCAGCTTCTCCAACGAAGCTGGCAGCGACAGCAACTCTGACGCCTCGTCGTCTCAAGGCGAAAGCAATCACTTCAGCAGCTTTGCCCAAGCGCTGAACAACCCCAACAAAGCCAACCCGACCACACCGAGCGCCGCCGCCACCAGCGCAGCGAACATGGGTGAGGTCTATGACCAACTGAGCGACAAAATGGCCACCGAATTGGCGGCACGCATGCACAAGCAGCTCAGCGATGGCGAATGGAAGATGAAATTTGCGTTGCGTCCCTCCAACTTAGGCGGGGTGGAAATTCAACTCGAAATGAAAGACGGCAAGCTCGATGCCGTCTTCCGCGCCGACAATCCGCTGACCCGCGATTTGTTGCAAAACAGCAGCCAGCGTTTGCGCGAAGCACTTGGTAACTTTGGCATTCATGCTGGGCAAGTCAACGTCGGTCAAGGCGGGGGCAACACCCCGCAGCACAACTCTGGAAATTCCAACAGGAATACCCAAGTTAGAGACAATTCATCATCGCAAGTCAACGGCACAGGCAGCGCTTCGAGCGCCACCTCTACCCGTCCCAAGGCCAATGCGTCCTTGCTTGACCTCTATGCATAAATTACGCATGACAATCTGAACATTAGGAGAACGATATGGCAGAAGCAGAAGCAGCACCGGCAGAAGAAGTTGTCGAAGGCGAACCGAAGAAAAAGAAACCGATTCTTTTGATCTTGGTGATCGTGTTGTCCGTGATCGTCTTGATCATGTCCGTCATGTTCGGCACCTTGTACTTCTCTGGCTTCTTTGAGCACAAGAGCGAAGCAGCCGCCCACGAGAAAGTGGACGAACTGGAAAAAGAAGCCGAGAACGCACACAACGCCACACCCGAAGGCCCTTCCAAAGTGAAGAAAGAGGCCGAAGCCACGCGTTTTGAAAACACGTATTTGGAAATCGACAAAGAGTTCATGACCAACATCACGAACTCCAAGAAGATCATGGTGGTCAAAGTCGCTGTGATGACCCATTACGACTCGCGCGTCTTCGACAACGTGAAAAAGCATGAATTCGCCATTCGATCCGCCGTGTTGGACGTGATGCGTCAAAGCACCGAAGCCGATGTGGCCAAGCCAGACTTCCGCGTTGAATTGGCCGCCAAGATCAAGGTCGTGATGAACGACATGCTGATGAAGTACGAA
>JBEEJP010000180.1:0-4417 GCA_041169125.1 Pseudomonadota bacterium | reverse complement strand
AAGCAGCTGCGGCCAAAGTGGCTGCAGAACGTGCCGCCCAACAAGCGGCACAAGCCCCAGCGGCCCCTGTCATGGCGCCTGCCGTGGCCAAAGTCATGGAGACCGCCACCTCAGACTTGCCCCAGCCTGAAAAACGCCCCAGCTTGGATGCGTTGATTGATGTCATCGCCGCCGTAGAGATTGACACCCCCATTTTTGGCGATGCCGCCTTGGCCGCTTTGCCAGCCACGCGACGCGTGGGCAGCAAGTTGTTCAGCGTCGAAGGTCTGAACGCGGCAAGTGGCTTGTGGGAACAACCTCGCCACGGCCAACGCTACAGCGCCTTTCAGTCGGGCGTGCAGTTGGCCAACCGCACCGGCCCACTGAACGAAATCGAATTCTCTGAATTTGTCACCAAGACACAAGCCTTTGCCGATGCCATCAACGGCGCGCCTGAGTTCCCAGACATGCTGGAGCAAGTGGGCCGTGCCCGCGAACTCGACAGCTTTGCCAGTGCCCATGACGCGCAATTGAGCTTCACCTTGAAGGCCACCAAGGCCGCGTGGAGCCCCGGCTACGTGCAGCAAAACGCGGCACGCTTGGGCTTCATCGCGGGCGTGTTGCCAGGCCGCATGGTGGTGCCTGCGCCTGCGCATGGCTTGCCGCCCATCTTGGGCCTCACCTTCGACTCGCAAGCCGCGATGTCGGAAGACCCCACGCAATCGGCCATTTACGAACTCACCTTGTCGCTCGATGTGCCGCAAGTCGACCGCAAAGAAGAACCGTATGCCCGCATGATTCAAACCGCCTACGAGTTGGCGCGTGTGATGGACGGTGCGATTTCGGATGACAACGGACAGCCCTTGTCTGAAACGGCCATTGGCACCATTGCCCGCGACTTGCTGGCTTTGTACGACACGCTCGATGCACGTGACTTGTCGGCAGGCTCGCCGCAAGCGCGCCGTTTGTTCAGCTAATTTCAAGGTCACGCAGCATGAGCACCGCTGACTTATTTGGCGGCGATGCCAATGACCATGAGGGCAGCGTCAACAGCCGTCATCCAGATGTAGCCCAACACGCCGCAGCACTGCGCGAACAGCTGCACCACCACGGCCACCAGTACTACGTGCTGGATGCGCCCACCATTCCCGATGCCGAGTACGACCGCTTGTTCAAAGAGTTGCAAGCGCTCGAAGCCGAACACCCTGAGCTGATCACCCCCGATTCACCCACCCAACGCGTCGGCGGCAAAGCCCTTGACAGTTTTGCCAGCGTCCAACACGTGGTGCCCATGCTCAGCATCCGCACCGAGACCGACACCGAAGCCAGCGGCGCCCAAGCCTTTGACGCCCGCATCCGCAAAGAACTGGGTTTCACCGACGCCGACCCACTGGTGGACTACGTGGCCGAGTTGAAGTTTGACGGCCTCGCCATGAGCCTGCGCTACGAGAGCGGCGTGCTGGTGCAAGCCGCCACACGCGGCGATGGCGAAACAGGCGAGGATGTGACGCAAAACATCCGCACCATTGGCCAAATTCCTTTGCGCTTGTCGAGCGATGCGCCCAAGGTGCTGGAAGTGCGCGGCGAGGTCTACATGGCCCGTGACGACTTTGAAGCCTTGAATGAGCGCCAACGCGCGCGCATTGCCGCAGGCGAGAAAGGCGAAAAAACCTTTGTCAACCCGCGCAACGCCGCCGCCGGTGCCGTGCGTCAGCTGGACCCCAGCATTGCCGCGCAACGCCCCTTGAGCTTCTTTGCTTACGGCTTGGGCGACATCACGCCAGCCGAGGCGGGCGGTCCGTCGTTCGAGACGCATTTCGACTTGCTCATGCACCTCAAACAATGGGGCTTTCCTGTGGCCGAGCAAACCGCTTGTGTGCAAGGCGCTGCGGGCTTGGTGGACTTTCACCAGCGCATGGGCCAAGCGCGTGACGCACTGCCATTTGACATCGACGGCGTGGTCTACAAGGTCAACAGCTTGGCCGCGCAGCGCCAGTTGGGCTTTGTCACCCGCGAACCCCGCTGGGCCGTGGCGCACAAATACCCCGCGCAAGAACAACTCACCACGGTGCAAGCCATTGAGGTGCAGGTGGGACGCACCGGCAAGCTCACGCCTGTGGCCAAGCTCGCGCCCGTGTTTGTGGGCGGCGTGACCGTGACCAACGCCACCTTGCACAACGAAGACGAAGCCCGCCGCAAAGACGTGCGTGTGGGCGACACCGTGGTGGTGCGCCGTGCGGGCGATGTGATTCCAGAAGTGGTGTCGGTGTTGCCCGACAAGCGGCTGCAAGACGCGCAAATTTTCACCATGCCCCACAGCTGCCCTGTGTGCGGCAGCGTGGCCGTGCGCGAAGAGGGCGAGGCTGATTACCGTTGCAGCGGCGGCTTGTTTTGCAGCGCCCAGCGCAAGCAAGCCATCCTGCACTTTGCCCACCGCCGCGCTGTGGAGATTGAAGACTTGGGCGACAAGCTGGTGGACCAACTGGTGGATGCAGGCGTCATCAAAACCTTGCCCGACCTCTACCGCATGGGCTTTACCGCCTTGGTCAACTTGGAGCGCATGGCCGAAAAATCGGCCAACAATGTGCTGGCGAGCATCGAGAAGTCGAAAAACACCACGCTGCCCCGCTTTTTGTTTGGCTTGGGCATTCGTCATGTGGGCGAAGCCACGGCCAAAGAGCTGGCCCGTCACTTTGGCAAGATGGACGCCATCATGGACGCCACACTCGAGCAACTGCTGCAAGTGGCCGATGTAGGGCCCATCGTGGCGCAAAGCATTCGCACCTTCTTTGACCAAGCCCATAACCGCGAGGTGGTGGAGCAACTCCGCGCCTGCGGTGTCACCTGGACCGAGGGCGAACCCACGGCAGGCGCAAGCTTGCCCTTGGCGGGTCAAACCTTTGTGCTCACCGGCACATTGCCCACCTTGAGCCGCGACCAAGCCAAAGACATGCTCGAAGCCCTCGGCGCCAAAGTGGCGGGCAGCGTGAGCAAAAAAACGCATTGCGTGGTGGCCGGGGCAGAGGCCGGCAGCAAGCTCGACAAAGCGCAAGAGCTGGGCATTCAGGTGTTGGATGAAGCGGGTTTGTTGGCCTTGGTGGCCTCTCATGCCAACAGCGCTGACGTGGACGCTGCCGCACAAGCCCCCGAATAAAGAACACACGCCATGGCCGTTCGCGATATTTTGAAAATGGGTGATCCACGCTTGCTACGCGTGGCGCAGCCCGTGACGGCGTACAACACGCCCCAGTTGCAGGCCTTGCTCAAAGACCTAGACGACACCATGCAAGCTGCCAACGGCGCTGGTTTGGCCGCGCCGCAAATCGGTGTGGACTTGCAAGTGGTGGTCTTTGGCTCGGGCGAGATCAACCCACGTTACCCAGACGCGCCTGTGGTGCCGTACACCGTGCTCATCAACCCTGTGCTCACCCCTTTGGGCGATGAGGAAGAAGAGGGCTGGGAAGGCTGCTTGTCGGTGCCGGGTTTGCGGGGTGTCGTGCCACGCTTCAAGCGCTTGCGCTACCAAGGCTTTGATCCACAGGGTCAGCCGATAGACCGCACGGTGGAAGGCTTTCATGCCCGCGTGGTGCAACACGAGTGCGACCATTTGATGGGCGTGCTTTACCCCATGCGTGTGCGCGACTTCTCGCGCTTTGGCTACACCGAGGTGTTGTTTCCGGGTCTGGATGACGCAGACGATTGAAAAAATTTAAGCCTGCAAGGCCGCTAACAGCTCGGTCTCAATTTCTAGCTGCGCTTTGTTTTGCTGCAACGCCGCGCCGTCAATCAAGAAGGTGTCTTCCACGCGTTCACCCAGCGTACTGATTTTGGCCAGCAGCAGGTTGACCTTGTGGTTGGCCAGCACACGCGCCACGCTGTAGAGCAAGCCCACGCGATCACTGGCACTGATGCTGAGCAACCATTTTTGGGCGCGCTCGTCGGGCTGCAAGGTGACGCGTGGCGCGATGGGAAAACTCTTCACTCGGCGCGACACACGGCTTTTGCCAACAGCAGGCAAAGGCTTGGCCTCGGTGATGGCGTCGGTCAGCCCCGTTTCCACCATGTTGATGAGGTTGCGGTAGTGCTCTTCAAAATGGCTGCTGACCACTTGGAATGTATCGAGCGCGTAACCGTTGGTGGCCGTGTGGACCTTGGCATCCCAAATGCTAAAGCCCGCTTGGTCAAAGTAGCCACAGATGCGGGCAAACAAATCGGGTTGATCGGGGGAATACACCATCACTTGCAAGCCTTCGCCCACCGGCGACAAACGGGCACGCACGGTCACGCCGACGGATTTGTCTTGGGCTTTGGCAATTGACAAACTGCGTGAGAGTTGACGCGTGTGCCAAGCAATATCGGCTGCGTCGTGACGCATGAAGTAGCCCACGTCCAACACAGCCCACAGGTCTTTGTGGGCTTCGAAAGGCAAGGCGTAGAG
>JBEEJP010000179.1:0-4457 GCA_041169125.1 Pseudomonadota bacterium | reverse complement strand
CGGCACGTGCCATCGGGGGTTGGCCGGGGAAGGCTTTGAACACCGTGGCGCTGAGTTCGGTGATGTGGTTTTGTTTCAAGTACTGCAGCGTCCAAAAACGCTCCATGCCGTTTTGGTAAGCGTTGTAGGCGCCATAGGCGCCATCAAAGGCCGAGATGATCGCAAACAGCTCCGCATCCTTCGGTTTGAAAGGGGCGGCCAAGGCAGCGGTGCTGCCATGTTTGGCACACGCCATGATTTGCCATTGGTTGACGAGGTCGGTGTAGCGACGCAGCGGGGATGTGCTCCATGCGTAGCTGGGCACGCCAATGCCGGCGTGTGGCAAGGCTTTGGTGCCCATGCGTACTTTGACGCCCGGTAGCAAGCTGGCTTGACTGCGGTAGATGCCGGGGACTCCGAGTTCGGCCATCCATTGGCCCCACGTGCTGTTGGCCAAGATCATGGCTTCGGCCACCATCAAATCCAGCGGCGCACCGCGTTGGCGAACGCTGATTTGCACTTGCTCGTTGCCTGCCGGCTCACGGCCCTCGTTGCCAACCAGTCGGAAGTTGTAGTCGGGGCGGTTGAAGGTTTCGGGTTTGCCGCGCACCACTTCGCGTTGCGCTTTGAGGTGCTGGGCCAAGCGGAACAAAAAGGCGAGTTGTGCGCGCGGCATGGCAGGTTCTGCGGTGCCTGCGGCGTGTGTGAAGCTGGGGTCTTGCAGCCAAGCTTCGGTGACGACGGCGTCGAGTTGGTCGTGGCGCAAATTGGCTGCGATAGGCACACGCTCCACACGTGTCACGGTGTTCTGCAAAGCCAGCGTGGCTTCGTCAAACGTGGCGTACAGCGACACGGCGGGGCAGTCACGTCCTTCTTGCAAGGTGTAGGTTTGCACCACATCGTCGGGCAGCATGGTGATTTTGTAGCCCGGCATGTAGACGGTGGACAAACGCTGACGGCCCAGTTGGTCAATTGCATCGCCCGGCTTCAAGGCCAATGCAGGTGCTGCAATGTGAATGCCTAAGGTGACCGTGCCACTGCCTAAGCCTTGTACCGACAACGCGTCGTCAATTTCGGTGGTTTGCGAGTCGTCAATCGAATAGGCCTGCACGTTGGCAAGTGGCAACTCGTCCGCAATCGCTGGGGCTTGCAAAGTGGGAAAGCCGGTGCCTTTGGGGAAGTTGTCAAACAAAAAACGCTGCCAATGGAACTGGTAGGCCGAGGTGATGGCCCCTGCTTTTTGCAACAGCGCCAGCGGCGCGGTTTGCGTGGCGCGGGCGGCTTCCACCACGGCTTTGTACTCGGGCGCGTTCTTGTCGGGCTTGAACAAGATTTTGTAGAGCTGTGTGCGAATGGGTTCGGGGCATGTGCCTTGGCCCAACTCAGCGGCCCAGCTTTCAATTTGCGCTTGGATTTGTTTTTTCTTTTCAATGCCTGCCAGGGCTTGGGCAATCACTTCGGCGGCGGCTTTTTTGAAGCGTCCTTTGCCCGCACGTCGAAAGTAATGCGGGGCGTCGTACAAACGAAACAGTGCCGCAGCTTGTTCGGTGAGTGTGGCTTGCGCGCTGAAGTATTCGCGGGCGAGGTCAGCGAAGCCGAACTCGTCTTCGGGGGCGAACTCCCAAGCGAGATCGAGCTCGATGGTCGGGCTCAAGGTTTGCGCATCGCGCATGAGGTCGGCGGGCGAGGGTTTGTCAAACTTGAGCAGCACATGGGCCGCCTTGACTTTGACCCGTTTGCCGGATTCCAGCTCGATTTGGGCCGAGCTTTCTGCTTCAGAAAGGATGCGGCCCGTCTGGAATTTTCCAGCTTCTTCAAACAATGCGTACATGGGCGTCATTGTCCCATGCTCGACCTAGGGTGCGGCTTGCAAATTTAGAAATTCCAAGAGCACTGGCAAGTGCTGCGCGAAGTCGCTGATGGCGTGGTCGCCCCCTTCTAAAACCACTTGCTGTGAGCCTGGGTAACGCGCGGTCATTTCGCGCCAGTCCAGCACTTCGTCGCCTTTGGCAATGAGCGCCCAAACGCGTTCAGGGTGAGGCAGTGCGCCCACTTCTAAGACGCGTAATTCATCGACAAATTCGGGTGCGAAATAAAAGCGTTCGGCTGGGTCGTGCCACACGGTTTGTTCGCCAATGTAGTGGGCCAAATCGCGGGCGGGGTGGATGGCTGGATTGAGCAACACCGCTTTGCAAGCTGTGCGGGCGGCCAGCCATGTGGCGTAAAACCCACCCAGCGACGAGCCGATGACCGCCATGCTTTGGGCAGGCCAGTGGGCGGTGCCTTGTGCAATCAAGGCCGCAGCGGCTTTGGGGGAGGGCGGCAGTTGCGGGCACCACCATGTGATGTGTGGAAACTGCTGCGCCATGAGGGCGGCGACTTGCTTGGCTTTGGTCGATTGGGGTGACGAGCGAAACCCATGCAAATACAGCACATGCGTGGTCGGTAACGAGGGGGTGGATAAGGCCATGACGCATGCTAGCAGTGCCTGCCAGCGAGGTGCCGTGACAGGGGATAATCTCGGGATGCCCACCGTCATCCATAAACCCAGCCCTTTTCAACGTTTGATGCCTTTGCTCAAAGGGTTTGACGGCCCGTTGGCCTTTGGTATTTTTTTGTTGGCGTGTGCGGGCTTGTTGACCATGTATTCATCGGGCTTTGCCAACGGCGCCCGATTTTTTGACCATGGGCGCAACATGCTGATTGCCGGCTTCATCATGTTTGTGGTGGCCCAAATTCCGCCGCAACGCTTGATGGCTTTTGCGGTGCCGCTGTATACCGTGGGCGTGGCGTTGCTGGTGGGCGTGGCTTTGTTTGGTTTGACCAAGAAAGGCGCACGTCGCTGGCTCAATGTGGGGGTGGTCATTCAGCCCAGCGAGATCATGAAAATTGCCATGCCACTGATGCTGGCTTGGTGGTTCCAAAAACGCGAAGGTCAGTTGCGTCCCTTGGACTTTTTGGTGGCGGGCTTGTTGTTGATGGTGCCTGTGGGCTTGATCGTGCGCCAACCAGATTTGGGCACGGCCATCTTGGTGCTGTCAGCCGGCATGGCTGTGATTTTCTTTGCCGGCTTGAGCTGGTGGCTGATCGTGCCCCCCATTTTGATGGGCGTGGTGGGCGTGGCTTTGGTGGTGCTGTTTGAACCCACCTTGTGTGCGGATGGTTTCCGTTGGCCGATTCTGCATGACTACCAGCAGCAACGCATATGCACCTTGCTCGACCCGACGCGAGACCCGTTGGGCAAGGGCTTTCACATCATCCAAGGCATGATCGCGATTGGTTCGGGCGGCTTTTGGGGCAAGGGCTTTATGCAAGGCACCCAAACCCATTTGGACTTCATTCCAGAGCGCACCACCGACTTTGTGTTTGCCGCATTTGGCGAAGAATTTGGCTTGGTGGGCAACTTGATGCTGATTGCCGGCTTTATCTTTTTGATTTTGCGTGGTTTGGCGATTGCTGTGGAAGGCCCCACCTTGTTTGCACGCTTGCTCGCAGGCAGCGTGACCTTGAGCTTCTTCATTTACGCTTTTGTGAACATGGGCATGGTCAGCGGCATGTTGCCGGTGGTGGGCGTGCCCTTGCCCTTCATCAGCTACGGCGGCACGGCGATGGTCACACTGGGTTTAGGCCTAGGGATATTGATGTCGGTGGCCAAGGCCAAACAGTTGGTGCAGTCATAATTCGCGCATGATTTCACGCGAACCTACCCTTGAGCGATTGGCTGTTGCCCGTCAACTGTTGTTAGAGCCTTTCGGTTTAGACGAAACCGACTTGGTGAAAACTTTGGCCGAAATCAAAACACACAAGGTCGATGAAGCCGATTTGTACTTTCAATACACCCGCGCTGAGGGGTGGAGTTTGGAAGAGGGCATTGTCAAAACCGGCTCATTCAGCATTGACCAAGGCGTGGGTGTGCGTGCCGTGAGTGGCGAGAAAACCGCCTTTGCGTATTCCGACGATATTTCCAAGGCCTCCTTGTTGGACGCGGCACGCACCGTGCGGTCCATTGGTGCGGCAGCCAAAGGGGGGCGCGTCAAAGTGCCGGCGCGCACCGTGGCGTCGAGCCGTTCTTTGTATGGCGATTTAGACCCGATTGGCTCACTCAACAGCACAGAAAAAGTAGAACTGTTGGGCCGTGTTGAACAGATGGCACGTGCCAAAGACCCACGCATCATTCAAGTCATGGCCGGCTTGGCCAGCGAGTACGACGTGGTGATGGTGGTGCGCGCCGATGGCACGTTGGCAGCGGATGTGCGCCCACTTGTGCGCTTGAGCGTGACCGTGATTGCCGAGCAAAACGGCCGTCGTGAAATTGGCTCTGCGGGGGGCGGGGGTCGTTTTGGCTTAGACCACTTCGACGATGCCTTGGTGCAAACCTATGTCGACGAAGCTGTGCAATGCGCGCTCACCAACCTCGATGCACGTCCTGCACCTGCGGGTGAGATGAGTGTGGTGTTGGGCCCAGGCTGGCCTGGCAT
>JBEEJP010000178.1:0-4483 GCA_041169125.1 Pseudomonadota bacterium | reverse complement strand
CAGTTCCGTGCCGCGCTGAACAAAGCCGAAGGCTTAAAGCACGATGCCAAAGACTTGAGCGACGAACAAATCATGGCCCAACTGGGCATGCCCGGCGTTGCCCCTGAAGGCCGCTTTTTCCCCGATACCTACACCTACGGCAAAGGCACCTCCGAATTGCGCGTGATGCAGCGTGCCGCCAACGCCATGACCAAACAGCTGGCTGCCGCATGGGGCCAACGCCAATCGGACATTCAGGTCAAGAACATCGACCAAGCGTTGATTTTGGCGAGCATCATTGAAAAAGAAACAGGCCGCGAGAGCGACCGCACCACCATCAGCCGCGTGTTTCACAACCGACTGGCCATCGACATGCCGCTACAAACCGACCCGACGGTGATTTACGGCTTGTTCGACAACTTCGATGGCAACCTGCGTCGCGCCGACCTGCGCAACGACCACCCTTGGAACACCTACACCCGCAAAGGCTTGCCGCCCACGCCCATCGCCATGCCTGGGCGCAATGCGCTCAAGGCCGCCGTACAACCTGCGCCCAGCAACGCGCTGTACTTTGTGGCCAAGGGCGATGGCACGAGCTACTTCAGTGCCACGCTGGAAGAACACAACGCTGCCGTCAACCGCTATCAACGGGCAAAATAGCGGGTTATGACAAAAACAGGTCTGTTCATCAGTTTTGAAGGCATCGACGGCGCGGGCAAATCCACGCACATCGAGGGCTTGGCTGCGGCGTTCAAAGCGCAAGGCCGGCGCGTCACACTCACCCGCGAGCCCGGTGGCACGCCTTTGGCCGAAAAATTGCGCGAACTGGTGCTGCACGACGCCATGGACCCACTGACCGAAGCGCTGCTGGTGTTTGCCGCTCGCCGGGACCATCTGAACCAAGTGATTGAACCCGCCTTGGCCCGTGGCGATGTGGTGCTGTGTGACCGCTTCACCGATGCCACGTTTGCCTACCAAGGCGGTGGTCGTGGCTTTGATTGGGCGGTGCTGCAGCAACTCGAACAATGGGTGCAGGGCAGGGCCGAGGGCTTGCGCCAACCCGATGTGACAGTGTGGTTCGAACTCGACCCCGCCATTGCCGCCGAACGATTGGCCAGCGCGCGCGTGCCGGACCGTTTTGAGGCGCAGCCCGTGGCGTTTTTTCAGCACGTCTCCAACGGCTATGCCGCTCGCGCTCAGGCCGACGCTCAGCGCTTTGTCCGCTTGAACGCAGCCCAAACCCGCGAGGCCGTGTGGCAACAGCTGCACACGCATTGTGTGCAGCGTGGTTGGTTGAACGCATGAGCGACACCCCCTCCCAACGCCCTGCGTTGAGTCCTTGGATTCAAGGCCAGCTCACCACGCTGCTGTCACGCCGGGGCCATGCTTGGCTGCTGCAAGGCCCGTCGGGTCTGGGCCAATACACGCTGGGTTTAGAGCTCGCACGTGCTTGGCTGTGTGAAAGCCCCACACCCCAAGGCGCTTGCTACCAATGTCGAAGCTGCCATGCGGTGGATGTGCGCACCCATGCTGACTTGTGCACCTTGATGCCCGAAACCTTGGCGCTTGACTTGAGCTGGCCCTTGGACGAGAAAACGCAAAAAGACTTGGACGACAAAAAACGCAAACCCAGCAAAGAAATTCGGGTGGAGGCTGCACGTGACATGGTGGCCTTCACGCAGCAAACCCGCTCCGGCGGATCCACCAAAGTGGTGTTTGTGTACCCCGCCGAGCGCATGAACCATGTGACGGCCAACACCATCTTGAAAACCCTTGAAGAACCCCCGGGTGAATGCCGCTTTGTGCTGGCCAGCGAAGCCGCTCACCAGCTATTGCCCACCATCCGCAGCCGCTGCCAAACCCACACCATGGTGTGGCCCACTGAGGCTGAGGCTTTGAGCTGGCTGCAGAGTCAAGACGTGCCCGCTGTGGATGCCGCTGTGTTGCTGCGCGCAGCTGGCGGACGCCCAGAAGATGCACGCGACCTCGCCAACGCTGGACTCAAAGCCACGCTCTGGGCAGGCTTGCCCAAAGCCGTGTTGCGTGGTGATGTGGGGGCCGTGTCTGACGCCACGCCTTCACAAGCCATTGCCATGCTGCAAAAGCTGTGTCATGACTTGTTGGCTGTGCGTACCGGCGGTGAGCCGCGTTTTTTCATGGCTGCCGACTTACCGGCGGTGGGCACCGTGCACTCACTGACCCAATGGTCCAAAGACCTCATGGATGCAGCCCGTACGTCAGAGCACCCTTACAACGCAGGCCTGATGTTTGAAGCCTTGGTGGCGCGTGCGCAAACCGCTTTGCGTGCCAAAGACTGATGCAATTGACCACTTGATATGTTCACCGACTCCCATTGCCACCTCAATTTTCCTGAGCTGGTTGAAAACATCCACACCATCCGTGACGACATGGACAAGGCCCAAGTCACACGCGCCTTGGTCATCAGCACCACGCTGGAACGGTTTCCTGAAGTTCACAGCCTAGCCACTCAGTTCGACAATTTCTGGGCCACTGTGGGTGTGCACCCAGACAACGAAGGCGTGCAGGAGCCGACGCTTGACGACTTGCTGAGCCTTGCCAAACTGCCCAAAGTGGTGGGCATTGGCGAAACCGGTCTCGACTACTACCGTTTGGGCGACCGCACGGTGGCCGATATGGCTTGGCAACGTGAACGCTTTCGCATCCACATCCAAGCGGCCCAGCAAACACAGCTGCCTTTGGTCATCCATACCCGCAGCTCTTCCGCCGACACCGTGGCCATTTTGAAAGAGCAGGGCGAAGACGGCTCAGCGGGCAGTGCTGGCGGGGTGTTTCATTGCTTCACTGAAACTGCTGATGTCGCCCGCGCGGGGTTGGACCTTGGGCTTTACATCTCGTTTTCCGGCATCCTGACCTTCAAAAATGCCCAAGACTTGCGTGATGTGGCTGCTTTTGTGCCCATGGACCGCATCTTGATCGAGACTGACAGCCCTTACTTGGCGCCTGTGCCCCACCGTGGCAAAACCAACAACCCCTCGTATGTACCGTTTGTCGCCCAGCAAATCGCCCAGATCAAAGGCTTATCGGTCGAGGCGGTTGCGCAAGCCACCAGCCGCAACTTTGACCAGCTTTTCAGCGGAGTTTTAAGATGAGAAAATACTTTAAGTATTTTTTATATCTATATGTTTTTATTGGATATTCTCTATCTAATGCGGGGTCTTATGACGACTTCATTGCGGCCGTCACCTTTGACCAGCCCCAAACCATTGAAAGGCTTTTAGCCCGCGGTTTTGACCCGAACACGATCAGTGAAAAAGGGGTTCCGGGACTGCTTTTGGCCATGCAATCAGAAGCCAAAAAAGCAGCGTGGGTGCTTGCGCAGCATCCCAAAACCAACGTCAACGTTGAAACCGCCGATGGCGAAACCCCACTGATGCTGGCGGCCATCCAAAACCAAATCGAGCTGTGCCAACTACTGATTGACCGTGGCGCCGAAGTCAATCGCCCCGGCTGGACGCCGCTGCACTATGCGGCGACACGTGGACACCGTGAAGCCATGCGGCTGCTGCTTGAACACGATGCCTACATTGACAGTGAATCTGCCCAAGGCGTCACACCTTTGATGATGGCTGCTCGCTATGGCTCACCGCTGTCGGTGAAACTCTTGCTAGAAGAGGGGGCAGACCCAACCCTGGCAGACAGCAACAATGCCACGGCGCTGGACTGGGCGGCCTTGGCAGACCGTCCCCAAAGCGTGTTCTACATCAAGGCTTTCACAGAAGCGTGGCAGATTCAAAACCCCACGGTTGACTGATGCGCTGTGGGTGGTTTGATGGGTGATTTGCTCCGGATTCTTAACTTTACATAATATACATCGTATTTAATAATAAGGATTGGATTTGCTGGCTGGGTCAATGGCACGGTGGTCCAAAGTAAATGCGGTGCGATCATTCGCCAAAGAGAAACTGATCTCTGGCATGTGCATGAGCCATAGGCCATGCTCGCGACCAATCGGACTGAGCGGCTCGATCTTTCTTTCCTTGAACAAAAATACGTTCAGCGCTTCAAAAAAGATATCCAAGTAATAGCCACGCATCTCCGCCGCATTAGAAAGACGCATGTGCCAGCCCTGATCTTCATTCAGAAAAACAGTCACTTTTTGCGAATACACAAAGAGTCCATATTGGACAATGTCTAGGGTCAAAAAACCTTCGTAACTGGCATCGTCTAATTCATCGCAAAAAACGGTCAACCTTTTGGGATAAATCGTGAGATAAGACATAAATTCAAATAAGTCGGAATTACAGCCCATATACTCGACCGATTCTCAGAAAAATAGTAACAATTAATTCAATATACAGGAACGTGATTCCTTAATTTAAATCCCTTGCTTACAACTCAGCGAATATGTGGCGGCTTTTAGTTCAATTTGTTTTTGTGTTGTTTTCTTCGTGGCTACAGCTTCCAGCTGTTGCATCCGAGGCGCCGAGTGCCCATCCTGCTATGGCGTATTGGATCGACACAA
>JBEEJP010000177.1:0-4505 GCA_041169125.1 Pseudomonadota bacterium | reverse complement strand
AAACAGTATTTACTCGAACACGAAGCCGCACACGCATGACCGATCGACATATCCCTTGGCGCGAATGGGTGCCTGACTTTGTGTTGCTCGCTCTGCTATGGGGCTCTTCGTTCTTGTTCATGCGCGAAGGGGCACACGAATTTGGATCATTTCCAACAGCGTGGGTACGCGTCACCTTGGCCGCACTCATCCTCAGTCCTGTGTTGATTTGGCGCAGAGAAGTCCCGCTGCTTGTACAGCACTGGCGCGAGGTGCTGTCGGCCGGTCTGCTCAATGCGGGCATTCCGTTTGCCTGTTATGCCTATGCGCTCATGCACATCAACACGGGCCTGACCTCTATCTTGAACGCCACGACGCCGTTGTTTGGTGCCCTAATTGCTTGGTTTTGGCTGGGTGACAAACTCAACGCCATGCGCGCCTTGGGTTTGGCGCTTGGCTTCACAGGTGTGGTGCTGCTGGCCAGCGATGTTCCAGGTGGCATTTCTTTCAAGCCCGGAGGCTCTGGCTTGGCTGTCGCCGCTTGTTTGGTCGCCACCTTTTGCTACGGCATTTCAGGCAGTTTCACCAAACGCTATTTGCAAAATGTGCCCTCCTTGGTCACCACCACCGGTAGCCTGTGGGGCGCGAGCCTCGGGCTCGGGATTCCAGCTTTGCTCACATGGCCCAGCGAAGCACCCAGTTGGCATGCCTGGACGGCGCTCGGTATTGCCGGCTTGCTGTGCACCGCTTTGGCCTATGTGCTCTTTTTTCGATTGATGGCGCGCACAGGTCCCGCGCGTGCCATGACCGTGACTTATTTGATCCCCGTTTTTGCCAATCTTTTTGGCGTCCTATTTCTCAACGAAATCGTCACGCACTGGATGATGGGCTGCGCGATGGTCATCGTGGCGGGCACCGCCTTGGCTTCAGGCTTGGTGCAACGCAAATAAAGTCATCAAAAATAACCCTAGTCTTTACAAAACTTCGCCACGGCGACGCAGACACAAACGTGCGTAAGTTTTACACTTTCAACACTTGAAATTCAAATCAAGTTGAAAGATGCCCATGCGCCATCTCCACGCAGACAAACCACTGATCACCGACGAAGAGCTCAACGCACTCATGGGTGATGATGTGTCTGGCGTGTCTTCAACCGATGCGTGGTTCAAATACCGCAATCTATTTTTATTGGTTGTCGTGGTCTCGCAGGTCGTGAAGCTTTTGTTTTTTTCGCACCTCGCAATCGGCAACTTCCAACTTGGCCAGCTGGACCCGCAAGCCTTTGAGAACTACCTTGCTTTTCGTGCGTGCTTCATCATCGCGATCAGCGCGTTTTATTTGTTCAGTTACCTCAAGAACTGGCATTTCGAAAAAATATCCGTGCTTTATGTCGGCATCGCAATCACCGCCTTGGTGATGGATTATTTCAACGCCTATGTGTATTTGAGCGAGAACCCCCTCCAGTGGATGACCGGGTTGATTGCGCTTCGCATCATGGCCGTGGGGTGCTTGCTCATGAATGCCCTACACGCACACCGCGCACCCTGCATGCCCAGAAATTTGTGGTCGTGAACAGACCCACAAAGAAAAAAGCCTAAGTAGAAAACTACTTAGGCTTTTTATTTGGCGGAGTGGACGGGGCTCGAACCCGCGACCCCCGGCGTGACAGGCCGGTATTCTAACCAACTGAACTACCACTCCTGGTAGCAGTAGCGTTTGCTGAGTTGCTTGCGCAACCTAGCCAAGTGCTACAAAACTTGGCGACCCTACGGGGATTCGAACCCCGGTACTCACCGTGAAAGGGTGATGTCCTAGGCCTCTAGACGATAGGGTCATAACCTGGACGTGTTTCTTTAGAAACTTGTGTTTCTTGCGAAACGTCTCGACATTTTGGTGGAGGTAAGCGGGATCGAACCGCTGACCTCTTGCATGCCATGCAAGCGCTCTCCCAGCTGAGCTATACCCCCGTTGGGTGTCGAGAACGTAAGTATAGCAAGAATTTCAGCGTTTGGTCAAACGTGACAAAACTTTTTCTTTTCCGCACAAGAAAAGCACCGCATCGACCGAAGGTGTTTGAGGCGTCCCCATGACCAACACGCGCACAGGCATGGCGAGCTGTGGCATCTTCAAGCCCTGCTCTGCCAAGACTTCTTTGAATGCGGCGCTGACATTCGCGGTGCTCCATTCAGACAAGGCACCAAGCTTGGCTGCCAAAGCCTCTAAGGCTGGCAACACCGCAGGTGTGATGTGTTTGGCCACATCGTCGGCGAGTGGTGTGACGTCGTTGTAAAAAGCCGTGGCCCAATCGGCCAACACCAGCAAGGTGTCACAGCGGTCTTTGAACAAGCCGCAAATTGCAGGCAAACGCTCATCTGCCACAACGCCCCGCTTGGCCAACTCGGCACTCACCAATGCAGCCAAGGCATCATCGGCCATCGCCTTCAAATGCTGGGCATTCACCCACTTGAGTTTGGCTTCGTCAAACTGAGCAGCACTGCGCCCCAAGTGATCGAGGTTGAACCACTCTAAGAACTGAGCACGGCTGAAGATTTCGTCATCGCCGTGGCTCCAACCCAAACGCGCGAGGTAGTTCACCATCGCATCGGGCAAGTAGCCTTCGTCTCGGTATTGCGTGACAGCCTTCGCGCCATTGCGCTTGCTCATCTTCTCGCCCTGCTCGTTGAGCACCGTGGGCAAGTGGGCATAGACCGGTGGCTCTTTGCCCAAGGCTTTGAAAATATTGATTTGACGTGGTGTGTTGTTCACATGGTCGTCGCCACGGATGACGTGGGTAATGGCCATGTCAATGTCGTCCACCACCACGCAGAAGTTGTAGGTGGGTGTGCCATCGGGACGGGCAATCACCAAATCATCCAACTCGTCGTTGCTGATTTCGATACGACCTTTGACTTTGTCTTCCCACACCACCGATCCGCCTTGCGGGTTTTTAAAGCGCAAGACCGGCTTCACCCCCTCTGGAATGGCGGGCAATGTTTTGCCAGGCTCGGGTCGCCATGTGCCGTTGTAGCGTGGCTTTTCTTTGTTGGCCATTTGCTGTTCGCGCAAGGCGTCCAACTCTTGCATGCTCATGTAGCAGGGGTACACATGGCCAGCGGCCTTCAGTTCTTCCAACACGGCCTTGTAACGGTCCATGCGTTGCATTTGGTAGAACGGGCCTTCGTCATGGTCAAGCCCCAGCCACTTCATGCCTTCGATGATCACGTCCACCGAGGCTTGGGTCGAACGCTCAAGGTCCGTGTCTTCAATGCGAAGAATAAAGTCTCCGCCATTGGCACGCGCAAACGCCCATGGATACAGTGCTGAGCGAATATTGCCCAAGTGAATAAAGCCCGTCGGTGACGGCGCAAAGCGTGTGCGAATTTTTGAAGTCATGGAAAAAAATTACAAAGTATCGAGGCCGCGCAACAAGTCGGCTTTCATATCGTCCACATGCTCTAAGCCTGCGGCCACACGAATGAGGCCTTGGCCAATCCCTGCGGCTTGACGTTGATCTTCTGAGAGCTTGCCGTGCGAAGTGCTGGCAGGATGAGTGAGCAAGGTTTTGGTGTCGCCCAAATTGGTACACAGCGAGAGCGTGCGCAAGCTGTCGAGCACATGAAAGGCATTGGCGCGCGATGTGTGTGGATCAGCTCCTTTGACATCGAACGACAACACCGCACCGCCCACACCCGACATTTGCTTCATCGACAACACATGTTGTGGATGACTGGCCAAACCGGGGTAGTACACGCGTGACACACGAGGGTGTTGCTCCAGCCACTGCGCTAGCGCGTGGGCATGGGCGCTTTGCGCACGCATGCGCAAGTCGAGTGTTTCCAAGCCTTTGAGCACCACCCACGCGTTGAAGGGCGAGAGCACCATGCCGCTGTTTTTCATGACGGGCAGCAGCTTTTCTTTGATGAGTTTTTCGCTCGCACACAAAGCGCCCGCCATCACACGGCCTTGACCGTCCAAGTACTTGGTGCCTGAGTGCATGACGATGTCTGCCCCCATCGGCACCGGACGTTGCAGTGCAGGCGTGGCAAAACAGTTGTCTACGGCCAGCAAAGCACCGGCGTTGTGCGCCATATCGGCCAAGGCGGCAATGTCGCACACCTCGGTCAAAGGGTTGGTCGGTGTTTCAGCAAACAAAATTTTGGTGTTGGGACGAATCGCCGCTTGCCACGCCGCCAAGTCGGTTTGAGGCACGACGGTGGACTCCACGCCAAAGCGTGCGAACTCCGAGCCAATGAGTTTCAAGGTCGAACCAAACATCGACTGCGAATACACCACATGGTCGCCCGCCTTGAGCAAGCTGAACAACATGAGCATCACCGCAGACATGCCCGACGAAGTGGCCAAGCAGGCCTCACTGCCTTCGAGTGCCGCTAAGCGCATTTCAAAACTGGTGACGGTGGGGTTGCCCGAGCGACCGTAGGTGTAGCCATCTTCTTCGCCAGCAAAACGGCGAGCCGAGGCTTCGGCGGAAGGTTGCACGTAGCCACTGGTGAGGTAGAGCGCTTCTG
>JBEEJP010000176.1:0-4524 GCA_041169125.1 Pseudomonadota bacterium | reverse complement strand
GAAGCGTTGATGCCGTCATACCTGCGCTTCATCAAAGGCGTGGTGGACTCTGCCGATTTGCCACTGAACGTGAGCCGCGAGTTGCTGCAAGAAAGCCGCGATGTCAAAGCCATTCGCGAGGGCAACACGCGCCGCGTGTTGGCCGTGTTGGAAGACTTGGCCAAGTACGACAAAGCCCCTGTGGCTGGCGCCGATGGTGTCACCGATGTTCTGAGTGACGAAGACAAGGCCAAACAAGGCAAGTTCAGCCAGTTCTACGCCGAGTTTGGTGCGGTTCTGAAGGAAGGCTTGGGCGAAGACTTTGCCAACAAAGACAAGATTGCCAAACTGTTGCGCTTTGCCAGCACCACCACCGATGCCGTGACCGTGTCGTTTGCCGACTACAAAACACGCATGAAGGAAGGCCAAGAGGCGATCTACTACATCACGGCGGACACCTTGGCTGCCGCCAAGAACAGCCCACAACTCGAAGTGTTCCGCAAAAAAGGCATCGAGGTGTTGTTGATGACCGACCGTGTGGACGAGTGGGCCTTGAACTTTGTGCAAGAGTTCGATGGCACGCCGCTGCAATCAGTCGCCAAAGGCGCTGTTGACTTGGGCAAGCTGCAAGATGAAGCCGAGAAGAAAGCGGCTGAAGATGCGGCAGAGACTTTCAAACCCGTGCTCGCCAAGCTCAAGGAGGCCTTGAAAGACAAAGCCGACGATGTGCGCGTGACCACCCGCTTGGTGGACTCGCCCGCCTGCTTGGTGGTGAAAGACCACGGCATGTCCATGCAGCTGGCTCGCATGCTCAAACAAGCGGGCCAACAAGCCCCTGAAATGAAGCCCATCTTGGAAGTGAATGCAGAACACGCTTTGGTAAAAAAGCTCAGTGGCGATGCCAACCCCAACTTCAACGATTTGGCGCACATCTTGTTTGACCAAGCTTTGTTGGCCGAAGGCGGTTTGCCAGAAGATCCGGCTGCTTATGTGAAGCGTGTGAACGCACTGTTGGTGTGATTCACTTGCCGTGAAAAGAAAAAGGCTAGCACTACGCTAGCCTTTTTCTTTTAGAGCAAGGCGTTTTGCATCAAACGTACAAGGGCTCTTCCTGCATGGCTTCGCACTGCTCAACCAACATGTGCGTCTGCCCTGCCCAATAGTCGCTGCTGCCAAACCACGCAAAGTGCTGTGCAAATGCAGGGTCATCTTGGCGTCGCGCCAACCACGCGCTGTAATGGATCAATCGCAAGGTACGCAAAGGCTCGACCAGCACCAGCTCGCTGCGATTGAGTTCTCGCATTTGCTCGTAGCCATCAAGCAAGAGCGAAAGCTGTTGCGTGCGCTGCGCACGATCGCCACTGAGCAACATCCACAAGTCTTGAATGGCAGGCCCCATGCGGGCATCGTCGAGATCGACAAAGTGAGGGCCCCCGTTGGGCAAATCCGTGGGCGTCCACAAAATATTGCCGGGGTGGCAATCGCCATGCAACCGAATGTGCTGTGCAGGATGCTCGGCAAATTTGTGTGTCGCGATCTCAATGGCTTGGTTGCACACCGCCAGCCATTCGCGTTGTTGGTCTAAGGGAATGATGTGGTTGTCCACCAACCAATCACGCGAGTCCATCGCAAACGTGTTCACGTTCAATACTGGGCGCTCCACGAAGACATGCTTGGCCCCCACGTTGTGAATGCGTGCGATGAAGCGCCCGATCCACTCCAAGACCTCAGCATCATCCAACTCAGGCATGCGCCCGCCACGTCGTGGGCTGACACTGAAGGCAAAGCCGCTGGCGTGGTGCAAAGTCTGCCCCTGACATGTCAGCGGCCCCACCAGAGGCACTTCGTCGGCCATCAACTCGGCAGCGAAACGGTGCTCTTCTAAGATTTGCGCGTCACGCCATCGCTCGGGCCTGTAAAACTTGGCGACCACGGCGCTGTTGTCATCCAGCATGACTTGGTACACACGGTTTTCATACGAACTCAACGCGGTCAAGCGCCCGTCAACGGCAAGGCCCAAATCAGACAACGCATCCAGCACCACATCGGGCGTGAGCGTTTCATAGACGTGGGGCTTGGCTTTGCTCTCAAACACCCCAGACGACCTCTTTGTCCTCTGCATGGGCGCGGCGCAACATGTCGATGAAAGGCACCACGCGCTGCCTCAAGCCGATAGTGCGCGGTGCATCCGCGGCGGCTGGCTTTGCATCTTGCGCATCTTCTGCGGCTTCTTTGGCCGCCTGAATCGCCAACTCCTCTTGTGCCACGGCGGCATGCAGCGCGTCGATGGCTGCCAACATTTCCTGAGGCAGGATGATGCCTTTGGCGCCTGGCTCTTTGCCAATGAGTTGGAGGATGTGTTTGCCTTGGGGCTCCAGCATGATGAGGTCGCCCGTGGCTTTGGATTTGAATTTGTAGAGCATGGTGTGATTGTGCGCGCTGGCTTTACTGGCCTTCGCGTGGGTTGAGCAAGGGCTCAACGGCTTGATGAAACGCCTCTGGCCGCTCAAACATGACCCAATGTCCAGCCTCCGGCACCACCGTGAAGGACGCCATGCGCGACAACACGTTCGGCACTTGGAACAAGGTGTCGGTGTACAGCGCATCCAACTCGCCCCACACGCCATGCACGGGACATGTCCAACGTGTTTGCGCCTGCGCCAAAACAGGGGTACGTGCAATGCGTCTGCGACGCAAACGGTCGCGCTTGACGTTGGCTTCTTGCAAATCAATCACGGCATCCGTCACGCTTTGGGCATGCGCAAACATCATGGCCCTCAAGTTGTGGCGATGTACATGGCGCTGGGCCTGCTCGTCCATCTCGGGTGTCATGCCACGCATCGGTAAGTCTCGACCGAACAAACCCAAGCCAGGCGCACCCACCAAAATCAACTGCCGAATGAGTGTTGGGTGTTCTGCAGCCACCAATCCGGCCGTCATGCCGCCAAACGAAAACCCCATGACATCGATGGCGGCGCCTTCAAAGGTGTGCGTGAAGATTTCCGCCATATAGGGCACCAAGCCATCTGCATCCACCACGCCGTGAGGTAAGCTGGAATCGCCAAAACCCGGGATATCTAACACCCACACTTGCCGAGTTTGGGCCAGATGCAACACATTGCGCAGCCAATGCGTCCAGCTGCCTGAGCCACCATGAAGCAGCACCAAAGGCGCTCTATCGCGATGATGCACGCCCCAAACATGCCACACCGCATCACCCCACGCATAGGCTTGGATGATGCGTTTTGACTGTGCCTCGACGGTACTGATTTCCATGTGCGAATCTTCCAAGAAAAACGCCCACTGAATAAATTCAGCGGGCGTTTTAAAGTGGTTGCGCGAGTAGGATTTGAACCTACGACCTTTGGGTTATGAGCCCAACGAGCTACCAGGCTGCTCCATCGCGCGTCAAGAAGATTAGTATAACCTATTAAGCGGCGTTTTCGTTAGAAGAAGCCTCAGAAACTTCTGCACGGTCCACCAATTCAACGTAGGCCATGGGTGCGTTGTCGCCCACACGGAAACCCATTTTCAAGATACGTGTGTAACCACCTGGACGTGTCTTGAAGCGTGGGCCCAATTCGTTGAACAACTTCACCACGCTGTCACGATCGCGCAAGCGATCGAATGCCAAGCGGCGGTTTGCAACGGTAGGCTCTTTGGCCAAAGTGATCATCGGTTCGATCACGCGACGCAATTCTTTGGCTTTAGGCAAAGTGGTTTTGATGGCTTCATGCTCAATGAGCGAGTTCATCATGTTGCGCAACATCGCCAAACGATGTGAGCTGGTGCGATTGAGTTTGCGAAGTCCGAGTCCGTGACGCATTTTGATTTCCTTTGATGTTTTACCGGCCGCCGTATCAGGTACGGCCAGGGGACTTTAAAAGTCAGTGGTTTTAAATTAACGACGCTCTAAACCGGCTGGTGGCCAGCTTTCGAGTTTCATGCCCAAAGTCAAGCCGCGAGAAGCGAGCACTTCTTTGATTTCGTTGAGTGACTTGCGACCCAAGTTAGGGGTCTTGAGCAACTCGTTTTCGGTGCGCTGAATCAGGTCACCGATGTAATAGATGTTTTCTGCTTTCAAGCAGTTGGCAGAACGCACGGTCAACTCCAACTCGTCGACAGGGCGCAACAAGATGGGGTCAAACGATTGGCTAGAAGCGGCAGGTGTTGTCAACAAGTTGTTGATCGCATCGCCTTCCAACTGTGCGAACACAGCCAATTGCTCAACCAAGATCTTTGAAGAAGCGCGCACAGCGTCTTCGGCAGAAATCGCACCATTGGTTTCGATTTCCATGACCAAACGGTCGAGATCGGTACGTTGTTCAACGCGGGCATTTTCAACGCTGTAGCTGACACGGCTCACGGGAGAGAAAGCAGCGTCCAGCACGATACGGCCGATGGATTTGCTAGGCTCTTCGCCGTAACGACGCACAGTACCTGGCACATAGCCACGGCCTGTTTCGACTTTGAGTTGAATGTCGATCTTGCCGCCTTGCGACAAATTGGCAATCACGTGCTCAGGGTTGATGATTTCTACATCGT
>JBEEJP010000175.1:0-4527 GCA_041169125.1 Pseudomonadota bacterium | reverse complement strand
CCTTCAAGCGTGCAGACGAAATCCAATGGAGCCGTGGCATCAACCCAGGCGACAAAGAATTCATCGACTACTTCTTGCCCATCGTGGCTGACGCTGAGGCCGGTTTTGGTGGCGTGTTGAACGCATTTGAATTGATGAAGAACATGATCGCTTCTGGTGCTGCTGGCGTTCACTTCGAAGACCAATTGGCTGCAGTGAAGAAGTGCGGCCACATGGGCGGCAAAGTGTTGGTGCCAACACAAGAAGCGGTTGAAAAACTGATCTCTGCACGTTTCGCTGCTGACGTCATGGGCACATCCACCATCGTGTTGGCCCGTACCGATGCTGAAGCTGCGAACTTGATCACCTCTGATCACGATGCCAACGACAAACCTTTCTTGACTGGCGAGCGCACACAAGAAGGTTTCTACCGTGTGAAAAACGGTTTGGAGCAAGCCATCAGCCGCGGCGTCGCATACGCTCCCTACGCTGACTTGGTGTGGTGTGAAACTGGCGTGCCAGACATTGGCTTTGCGCGCGAATTCGCACAGGCCGTGCATGCTGCATGCCCAGGCAAGCTGTTGTCTTACAACTGCTCACCTTCTTTCAACTGGAAGAAAAACCTCAACGACAAGCAAATCGCTTCGTTCCAAGAAGACCTGTCAGCGTTGGGCTACAAGTACCAGTTCATCACCTTGGCTGGTATCCACATCAACTGGTACAACACCTTCCAGTTCGCCAATGCATACGCCAACGGCGAAGGCATGAAGCACTATGTCAACATGGTGCAAGAGCCTGAGTTCGCGGCACGCGACAAGGGCTACACCTTCGTGTCACACCAACAAGAAGTGGGCGCAGGCTACTTCGACGACGTGACCACTGTGATCCAAGGCGGTTCGTCTTCTGTGAAAGCTTTGACAGGTTCTACTGAAGAAGAGCAGTTCCACTAAGCACTTTATTCATCAGACGGCTTGCAAAGGCCGTCTTTGAGTTTGAATAGGGTTGAGGCCACTCAGCGCGAAAGCGTTGGGTGGTTTTTTTTTTATGCGCTCACCGTTTGCACTTGTAAACCGCAAATACTTGCTTGCCAAACTCAGGGGTTACGTCTTTGACGAGGCTGTCTGCGCGCAGTTCAATGGCGTTGTTTTGTCCGAGTTGTAACAGGTTGGCTTCAACAGCCTCTGCGTCTCGGGTATAGAGCCCCACCTTGGTGACCACATTGACACTGATTTTTCCGAGTGATTTGCAATGTGTCACTTGATTGGCATTCAGTAGCAGCACGCGTTCAGAGCCTTCAATAGGTTTCAGAAAGCTGTTGGCACAACCGCAGAGCAGCGCAGCACTCAGGCAAACAAGCGTGATGGATGGGTTCATGGTGAAGATACGCGGGGTAGTTTGATTTTTGGATGATACCCATGGGGCGAGTTGGCCCCGTGAGCGACGTAAAATCTGCGTTTTACCGCGATTTAACTCAATACACATGGTTCAGATTACTCTCCCCGACGGTTCGCAACGTGAATTTCCTGGTCCCGTGACCGTGGCCGATGTGGCCGCGTCGATTGGCGCTGGCTTGGCCAAAGCGGCTTTGGCAGGCAAGGTCGACGGCAAGGTGGTGGACACCAGTTACACGATGAGCAGTCATGCGAGTTTGGCCATCATCACGGCCAAAGACGCCGAGGGCTTGGAGGTGATCCGTCACTCCACCGCTCATTTGCTGGCCTACGCGGTGAAGGACTTATTTCCAGAAGCTCAGGTGACGATTGGCCCCGTCATTGAAAACGGCTTCTACTACGACTTTTCGTACAGCCGTCCTTTCACGCCTGAAGATTTGGTGGCAATTGAGAAACGCATGACCGAGTTGGCCAACAAAGACGAGCCCGTGGTGCGTCGCGTGTTGCCGCGTGACGAGGCGGTGGCGTATTTCACAGGTTTGGGCGAGCACTACAAGGCAGAAATCATTGCCAGCATTCCTGCCAACGAAGATGTGAGCCTGTACCGAGAAGGCAACTTCGAAGACTTGTGCCGTGGCCCACACGTGCCAAGCACGGGCAAGCTCAAGCATTTCAAGTTGATGAAGGTGGCTGGGGCTTACTGGCGTGGCGACAGTAAAAATGAAATGCTGCAACGCATTTACGGTACGGCATGGGCCAGCAAAGACGATTTGCAGATGTACCTCAAGCGTTTGGAAGAAGCTGAGAAGCGCGACCACCGCAAGTTGGGTCGCGAGTTGGATCTGTTCCACATTGACGAGCACGCGCCAGGTTTGGTGTTTTGGCATCCCAAAGGCTGGACCGTGTGGCAAACCATTGAGCAGTACATGCGTCAGGTGTACCGCGACAACGACTACCTTGAGGTCAAAGGTCCACAGATCATTGACAAGTCTTTGTGGGAAAAGACGGGGCACTGGGACAAGTATCGCGACAACATGTTCACCACCGAGTCTGAAAAGCGTGACTACGCTTTGAAGCCGATGAACTGTCCGGGCCACATCTTGATTTTCAAGCAAGGCATCAAGAGCTACCGCGACCTGCCGCTGCGTTACGGTGAGTTCGGCCAGTGCCACCGCAATGAGCCATCGGGTGGCTTGCACGGCATCATGCGGGTGCGCGGCTTCACGCAGGACGATGGTCACATCTTCTGTACCGAAGACCAAATCTTGCCCGAGTGTGACACCTTCACCAAGGTACTCAAGAAGGTTTACGCAGACTTCGGTTTCACGGACATTTTGTACAAAGTGTCCACACGTCCCGAAGCCCGCATTGGTTCGGATGAGCTGTGGGACAAGGCCGAAAAGGCTTTGATGGATAGCTTGCGTGCGTCTGGTTGTGAGTTCGTCATCTCTGAAGGTGACGGCGCTTTCTACGGCCCCAAAATTGAATACACCCTCAAAGACGCGATTGGTCGCGAGTGGCAGTGCGGCACGATTCAGGTGGACTTCAACCTGTCTGAGCGCTTGGATGCGGAATACACCGCCGAAGACGGCAGCCGTCAACGCCCTGTGATCTTGCACCGTGCGATCGTGGGCAGCATGGAGCGTTTCATCGGTATTTTGGTGGAGCAGCATGCGGGTGCCTTGCCCACTTGGCTGGCTCCCACCCAAGTTTCGGTGCTCAATATCACCGATTCACAGGCCGAATATGCCCGAGAAGTTGCAAAAACGCTGCGAAATCAAGGGTTTAGGGTCGATTTAGACCTCCGTAACGAGAAAATCACGTATAAAATACGCGAGCATTCAATGCAAAAGCTTCCCTACATCTTGGTCGTTGGCGATAAAGAGAAGGAAGCTGGCGCCGTCGCAGTGCGCGCCCGAGGCAACCAAGACCTCGGTGTGATGTCTCTCCAAGCCTTCTGTGAAAAGATCGCTTCAGACGTCTCCCTCAAAAGCTGATTTCATTGAGAAATTGCCAAGAGTTGTGCGTGGCACACGTGTGTCGGTTTGTTTTTGATTTTTAAGGATAGTTACCATCGCTACAGAATTTCGCGATCGCCGCCAGCGCGAGGAACGCAAACACCGCCTTAACCGGGAAATCATGGCCCCGGAAGTCCGCCTTTCAGGTCCTGACAACGAGCCCCTCGGCATCGTGAGCTTGGCTGATGCCTTGCGCATGGCCGGTGAGTTGGATGTTGACTTGGTTGAAATTGCTGCCACGGCTGTGCCGCCGGTGTGCCGTTTGATGGACTACGGTAAGTTCAAGTACCAAGAGCAAAAGAAGGCTGCCGAAGCGAAGTCCAAGCAAAAGGTCATCGAGGTCAAGGAAATCAAGTTCCGTCCCGGTACCGATGATGGTGACTACAACATCAAGATGCGCAATATCAAGCGCTTCTTGGATGACGGAGATAAATGCAAGATCACGCTGCGCTTTCGTGGCCGCGAGATCACGCATCAAGAAATCGGCATGGCGCTGTTGCAGCGCATCCGTGATGAGTTGGCGGACCTGATCGTGGTCGAGCAGTTCCCCAAACTCGAAGGGCGTCAAATGATCATGATGGTCGCGCCTGGTAAGAAGAAATCGGGTGGCGCCGCCAAACCCGTTGCAGAAGCCGCTTCGGCAGCATCTGCATAAATTTGGCAGCGCGGCGTGCTGCCGCGCTTTGAAGGTAAGCACATTCGTGTCTCGGGGCTAACAAGACTGCACATCGGTGTGCAGGCGCCTCACGAGCACAAATAAAGGAGCATCTAAATGCCCAAAATGAAGACCAAAAGCAGCGCTAAAAAGCGCTTCCGCGTTCGTCCAGGCGGTACCGTCAAACGCGGTCAAGCCTTCAAACGTCACATCTTGACTAAGAAGACGACCAAGAACAAGCGTCACTTGCGTGGTGCAGTCAATGTGCATGAGACCAATATGGGTCACATGGCGCAAATGCTGCCTAAGTGCGGCTTGTAATTAACTGACGAACAAGGAGAAAAACTATGCCTCGCGTCAAACGTGGTGTTACGGCCCGTGCCCGTCACAAAAAAGTTCTGGCTTTAGCCAAAGGTTTCCGCGGTCGCCGCGGTAACGTCTTCCGCATCGCTAAACAAGCGGTGATGAAGGCCGGTCAATATGC
>JBEEJP010000174.1:0-4527 GCA_041169125.1 Pseudomonadota bacterium | reverse complement strand
TGTCGTAACGCCACTGCGTCCACTCGCCACGGCGCAAATAATGCTCGCTCTCGGTGATCCGGCGCGCGGTGGCCATCAACAAGGCAAAACCAAAGTCAGCGGTGGTTTCGGTCAACACATCGGGGGTGTTGCTGGCTTGGACACCTCGGTCCGTCATGGCGGGCACATCCAAGTTGTTGTAGCCCACCGCCATATTGGCCACCGCTTTGAGGTTGGGGCACGCTTTGAGAACCTCCGCATCCACGGGGTCAGAGCCCGTGGTGAGTGCACCTGCCTGCTGAGACAAGGCTTGCGCCCATGAGACTTTCGTCCATGCCACATCGGCTTGGTTGTCCGTCACGTCAAAGTGCTCACGCAAGCGTGCCAAGGTTTCTTCAAAAATAGGACGTGCAACGATGATTTTGGGTTTCACGGGTTTACTCAATCATGTTTAGTTGTTTGGCCCACCACGGGGTGAGCGCGGGAAGCAAGGTCAAAGTCCAAATGACCACCCATGCGGTCAAAGGCATGAGTTGGGTCATTTGCGGAAACTGTGCCACGGTGACGACGGCCAACACCACGGGGATCACACCGGTTTCACGAACCGCGCACAAAAACAATTTTTCTGGGCGACTGATCGACGTGGGCCACAACGCCACAAAAACCGCCACAGGTCGCGCCAACACTATAAAGGCCAAAGCCACCCACAACCCCAGCCACGCCGTATCGGCCAACTGTTGCAAAGCGACAAAGGGGCCGACCATCATGAAGATGGTGGGCTTGGCCACGCTTTCAATCTTCACTTCGAGGTTGTGCAACAAGCCGTGAAAGTAGTGTGTGCCGTGGTTGAAATTGGCCAACAAACCCGCAATGAAGGCAGCTAAAAATCCGTTGCCGTGCATCATTTGCGCGAGCACAAATGTGACCAAGGGCACCGCCAACACCAAAGCAAAGTCGTAAGGCGTATCCAGCTTGCCCACAGCACTGTTTTTGGATTTGTAGCGCTCAAACGCGTACATCCCTATCCACCCCAACACACCGGCCACGATGCCAAAGCCAAATTGAGCGGCTAGCAACCGCAGGTTGTCACCACTGAACAGTCCAGCGGCCAGTGCACTCACGTTGTCGATGTTGACGCCCGCCAAAATCATGGTGGCAATCGCGCCTGTGAAGATAGCCCCCACCGCATCATTCAACGCACTCTCAGCCACCGACAAATTCGACACTTGTTTGTACTCAGGCTTGAACGCCAAGGTCTTGAGCGTAGGAATAAGCGCGGCAGGATCGGTGGAGCCAATGATGGCCGACAACAGTGCCGCAGTTTGGCTATCCAGCCCCAACATCATCAGTACGGGGAACATGACAAAGAAAGTCACCAAGTAACCCACAGTGGCAATGAGTACGGTGGGCCCTGCAATTTTCAAAAAATCTTGGCGTGCAATTTCGTCCCCGCCCGACTTCAAAATGATGGCAGCCAAGGCCGTGCACACCACCACCGACAACACCAACTGCGCCGACAAAGGCGCCAGCGCATCGTGCAACACGATGCCCACCAACAACTGCAAAGTGAAGCTCGGAAACAACGTGCCTTCAGCCGCTTTGCTGCATGCCCAACCAAACACCAAAAACAAGCCCAAGCACCATAGCGTTGTGGCAATAGCGGCTTCTGTGCCATCGAGATGCGCCATGTGGGCCAACACACCAGGCGCGACATGGTTGACCACCATGGCCAGCACAAACACCGCTGCAACTTTGAGGTAATTCATAAATACATCAGGCCGGATGTGCAATGTCAAACACTTGACGCAAGTAGGCCAAATAGTTTTCGTCATCACACATACCCTTACCCGGGGTGTCTGACAACTTAGCCACAGGCTGGCCATTGCATTGGGTCATCTTGATGACGATTTGCAAAGGCTCGTAGCCCAAGTCGTTCGTGAGGTTGGTGCCAATGCCAAACGCGAGTTGGCAACGACCACGGAACTGTTGGTACAGCGCAATGGTTTTTTCAACCGTCAAACCGTCTGAAAAAATCAGCGTCTTGGTGAGAGGGTCCACACGGTTGTTGCGGTAATGCGCAATCATGCGCTCGCCCCAAGTGAAAGGATCCCCACTGTCGTGGCGTGCACCGTCAAAGAGCTTGCAGAAGTACATGTCAAAGTCGCGCAAGAACGGTTCGATGCCATACACATCACTCAAGGCAATGCCTAAGTCGCCTCGGTATTCACGCGCCCACGTCTCGAACCCAAACACTTGGCTGTCGCGCAAGCGTGGCCCCAAGGCTTGGCAGGCTTGCAAGTATTCGTGTGCCATCGTGCCCAAGGGGGTGAGGCCCAGTTTCATGGCAAACAAGGCGTTGCTGGTACCGGCCAATTGCCCTTTGCTGCCCGTGCCGAGTTTGGAAATCAACACACGCAACAGCTCTTCGTGCCATGCTTTAGAGAAGCGACGACGCGTGCCGTAGTCGGCAATTTTCAAATCGCTCAAACGCTCCGCATGCAAGGCTTCGATTTTTTGGTCTAAGCGGCGGCGCCCTTCCAAGAAATCAGGCACTTTGTGCGTGTTGCGAAAGTACACCTCGTTGACGATGGCCAACACCGGAATCTCAAACAAAATCGTGTGCAACCAAGGGCCTTGGATACTGATGTCAATTTCACCATTGGACAATGCATTGACTTGAATGTATTTTTCATTCAGTCGAAACAACCCCAAGAAGTCCACAAAGTCACTCTTGATGAAGCGCAAGCTGCGTAGCCAAGCCAACTCGGCATCTTGAAACTGCAAGCTGCACAAAGAACGAATTTCATCTCGAATTTCTTGCACGTACGGCGCGAGCGCCACACCCGGGTTGCGGCACTTGAATTTGTACGAGACCTGCGCACTGGGGAACTGATGCAGCACAGCCTGCATCATGGTGAATTTGTAAAGGTCGGTGTCGAGCAGGCTGGTGATGATCATCGCAAACTAACTAAAAAACTCAGGCCACCCAGTGGGTGAATTCATTCACAGGCACGCGTGGTGTGACCAGTGTGTTGACTTTGTCTGTGTCGTCGGCATAACCCAAGGCCATACCGCACACCATCATCTCGCCCTCACCGGCACCGATGTGCGGCAGGATGATGCTGTGAAAACCATTCCACGCAGCTTGTGGACAGGTGTGCAAGCCACGCGCACGTGCCGCGAGCATGATGTTTTGCACAAACATGCCGTAGTCAAACAACGAGCCACGACCCATGATGGGGTCGATGGTGAACATCAAACCCACAGGGGCATCAAAGAACTTGAAGTTGCGTTGGTGCTGCTCGTGCATGCGGTCTTTGTCAGCCTTGCCAATGCCGAGCAAACCATACAAGCTCCAACCGTTTTCGCGACGACGGTCAATGTAGGGACTGACCCATTGCGAGGGGTAATAGTCGTATTGCTCGGTGTACTGTTTCGCCAGCTCGGGGTTGGCGCGCATGGCCTCATGCGCAGCGCACACTTTGTCGACCAAGGCGTCACGCGTTGCGCCTTGCAACACATAGACCTTCCAAGGCTGGGTGTTGGTGCCCGAGGGCGCACGGCTGGCGACTTGCAAAATTTCGGTGATGAGTTCACGCGACACCGCTTGTTGTGTGAAGGCACGCGCCGACATGCGTGAGGTGATGGCGTGATCGACAGCGGCCACAGAAGCGGATGAGGTCATGTTGAAGTCTCCAGTTTTTAGATATGGTTTAGATTTTGCCAGCGTCGCCAGTACGCATAGGCGACACGGTAGGTGTTGACTTGGGCCTGCACGGTGTCTGCCATGTCTCGGCCATAACCACCGGCCATTGAAAACGCCAAGGGAATGCGTTTGGACCACGCCCAGTCGAACACGCGACGGTCGCGGGCCTCTAGGCCATCAAAGCTCAAGTTCAAGCGCCCCAAGCGGTCGCCTTCATGAGGGTCTGCGCCAGCAAGGTAAATCACCAAGCCAGGCGTGAAACGCGCTTCTAGTTCAGCCAAGGCCTGTTCGAGGGCTTCCAAATACGCCGCGTCGTGACAGCCATCGGGCAGCTCGATGTCTAAATCGCTGGCTTCTTTGTCAAACGGAAAGTTGCGCGCCCCATGCATCGACAAGGTGAACACCTGATCATCTCGCTCAAAAATACGCGCTGTGCCGTTGCCTTGATGCACATCCAAATCAATGATGGCCACGTGCAGGGGCTGCTTGTGTACACGCCCCCATTCGGCCTGCATGAGGCGTGTGGCCACGGCTGCATCGTTGAACACACAAAAGCCACTGCCTTTGTTCGCATAAGCATGGTGCGTGCCGCCAGCCAGGTTGGCCGCTACGCCCTGCCTGCCCAACAAAGCGGTGCGTGCCGCCATCACCGTGGCCCCAGCAGAGCGGCGCGACCGCTCGACCATTGCAGGTGTCCATGGAAAGCCGATTTCTTTTTGCTGTGCGTCAGTCAATGTGCCCTGCACCACCGATTGGATGTAGTGAGGGGTGTGAACCAAGGCCAGTTCACCATCGCTGGCCGGTTCGGCAGCCGCCAGCTCGACTTCGGGCAATTCAGCGGC
>JBEEJP010000173.1:0-4528 GCA_041169125.1 Pseudomonadota bacterium | reverse complement strand
GAGCCAATCACGACGCCAATGCGCGTCGCTTCTTCTTCGCTCAGAGCCTCGCCAGTGGCGAGACCTGAATCTTGAACCGCTTGCACCGCCGCAGCAATGCCGTAATGAATGAACTTGTCCATCGCACGCGCCTCTTTCGGGGCGATGTATTGGTCAAGGTCTAAATCTTTCACTTCACCAGCGAAATGGCAATTGATCCCAGACGCGTCGAAACGCGTGATGTTGGCAATGCCAGATTTACCAGCTAAAAGATTGGCCCAAGCCGTATCAACCGTGTTACCCACGGGGCTGATACAGCCAAGGCCGGTCACGACGACGCGACGACGGCTCATGCGGTATTTCCTAGTAGTTAGGCTTTTTTGTGGGCCAACGCGTAGTCAATCGCGTTTTGCACGGTGTTGATTTTTTCAGCGTCTTCGTCTGGGATCTCAATGCCAAACTCGTCTTCCAACGCCATCACCAATTCCACTGTGTCCAAGGAGTCAGCGCCCAAATCAGCCACAAAGGCCTTTTCGTTGGTCACTTGGGACTCTTCAACGCCGAGTTGCTCAGCAATGATTTTTTTGACACGTGTTTCGATATCGCTCATGGATTCCCTCTAAGGGTTGTTGATTAAGACCGTGATTTTAACCGGACGGCCCGACCGTATGGATTTTTTTGTTGTTCAGGCGTTACGCCATGAACATACCGCCATTGACATGCAATTCCTGGCCAGTCACATAACCCGCGTTTGTACCCGCCAAATAGGCCACAGCATGTGCAATGTCAGCCGGTTTACCCAGGTGGCCCAACGGAATTTGACCCAGCAAAGCCTTTTGTTGCTCTTCGGGCAATGAGGCGGTCATGTCGGTTTCAATGAAACCAGGGGCCACGCAATTCACCGTGATGCCGCGGCTGCCCAACTCTCGCGCCAACGCGCGTGTCATGCCCGCCACACCGGCTTTGGCCGCTGCATAGTTGGCCTGACCGGGATTGCCTGATGCACCCACCACACTGGTGATGCTGATGATGCGACCATAACGTTGCTTCATCATCGGACGAATCACAGCGCGTGACACGCGGAACACCGCTTTGAGGTTGGTGTCGAGCACCGCATCCCAATCGTCGTCTTTCATGCGCATGGCCAAGGTGTCGCGGGTAATACCCGCGTTGTTCACCAACACATGCAAAGCGCCGTGGTCTTTGACGATTTGATCAATCAAAGCCTCAACAGCTGCGCCGTCGTTCACATTCAGATTGGCACCACGGCAACCTGCGTGAGCCGACAAGGCTTGGGTAATTTTGGCCGCGCCATCGTCAGACGTGGCCGTACCAATGACCAAGTAACCCTGCTGGGCCAACTCTTGGGCAATAGATGCACCAATACCGCGCGAAGCGCCAGTCACCAAGGCAATGTGTTGTTGTTTGTCGCTCATGTTCTTCTCTTTGAGTTAAGCCAGCGCCGTTTTGACATCAGCCAACGAAGCTGGGTCAAACAAGGGCAGGCCTGTTAAATCTGCATCAATGCGCTTGACCATGCCGGCCAACACCTTACCCGGGCCACATTCGACCAAGGTGGTCACACCACGCGCCTTGATGGCAGCCACACACTCTACCCAGCGCACAGGACCAAAGGCTTGGCGGTACAACGCATCGCGGATGCGATCAGCATCGGTTTGCACCGTCACGTCGATGTTGTTCACCACAGGAATTTGCGCCGCAGCAAAGCTGGTGGCGGCGAGTTTTTCTTTTAAACGGTCTGCTGCAGGCTTCATCAGGCTGGAGTGGAATGGCGCAGACACGGGCAATGGCAAGGCACGTTTGGCGCCATTGGCCTTGAGGACTTCGCAAGCCTTCTCGACCGCAGCTTTGCTACCAGCAATCACGGTTTGACCAGGATCGTTGAAGTTGACGGCCTCCACCACCTCGGCAGAGCCCGCGCCAAATGTGGCTTGCGCTTCGGCACAACCCGCAATCACTTGGTCGGCCGGCAAGCCCAAAATGGCCGCCATGGCACCTGTGCCCACAGGCACCGCTTCTTGCATCGCTTGTGCGCGAAAGCGCACCAACGGCGCCGCTTGCGCCAGCGTCAACACGCCAGAAGCCACCAACGCAGAATATTCACCCAACGAGTGACCAGCCACCACGCTTGGAACAGCGCCGCCCTCTGCCAGCCACACGCGGTACGCCGCTACAGCAGACACCAACATCACGGGTTGCGTGTTGGTGGTCAAACCCAAAGCCTCTTTGGGACCTTCGTGAATGAGCTTGCCAATATCTTCACCCATGGCGTCCGACGCCTCAGCCAAAGTTTGAGCCACCACGGGGTTATCGCCCCAAGCGTCAAGCATGCCAACGGATTGAGAGCCTTGACCTGGAAATACAAAAGCAAATGAAGTCATAACGTATTTAGAAGTTTGTCACCACAAGCCTTGCGCAGGCTTACAGCTTGACGAGAACGGCACCCCAAGTGAACCCACCACCCACGCCTTCGAGCATGAGGTTTTGGCCCTTCTTGACTTGACTTGAACGCACAGCCTTGTCCAACGCCAAAGGGATGGACGCAGCCGAGGTGTTGCCATGGTCTTGGACCGTCAACACCACCTTCTCCATCGGGAGCTTGAGCTTTTTGGCCGTGCTTTGGATGATGCGGATATTGGCTTGGTGAGGAATCAACCAATCAATGTCACTGTCTTGCAAACCCGCTTTGTCGAGCACGTTGCGTGCAGCGCCTTCGAGCAAACCGACCGCCAACTTGAACACCGCCTGTCCATCCATTTGGAGCATGGGTGTACCCAAGATTTCACCGTTCTTCACATGACCCGGCACACACAAAATGCCCACATGCTTGCCATCGGCATGGATATCCGTAGCCAAAACGCCTGGCGTTTCAGAAGCCTCGAGCACCACTGCGCCAGCACCATCACCAAACAACACACAGGTGGTGCGGTCTTGGAAATTGAGCAAGCGTGAGAAAAGCTCAGAACCCACCACCAAAGCACGCTTGGCATTGCCAGCGCGAATCATGGCATCCGCCACGGTCAAGGCATAAATAAAGCCGCTGCACACGGCTTGCACATCAAATGCAGGTGCACCGGCAATACCTGCCGCGTCTGTGTCCAACTGCGCGAGCTTGTGCTGCAGGATGGCTGCGGTCGAGGGGAACACCATGTCGGGCGTAGACGTGGCGACGATGATGAGGTCAATATCTTGGGGGCGGCGACCGGCGGCATCTAAGGCTTGCTTGCAAGCCTCGAACGCCAAATCACTGCTGTTGACGTCGGGGCCAGCAAAGTGGCGGGCACGGATGCCTGTGCGCTCAACAATCCATTCGTCAGAGCTTTCCACACCTTGTGTGGCCAGTTCCGCGACCAAGTCTGCGTTGGTCAACCGGCGGGGAGGAAGAAAACTACCAGTGCCGGTGATTCGGGAGAAAAGGGTCATTAATCAGGTGGCTCAGGCCGAGACGTCTGATTGTCCTAGGGCTAACAAAGGAGCCGCATGGGCAATACGAGAACGCACACGTTCGAGCAAGTTATGGTGGGCTGCATCATACGCGCGGTTCAAAGCAGTACCAAAGGCCACATCGTCGGCCGAGCCGTGGCTCTTAAACACAATGCCATTCAACCCCAATAAGGCCGCGCCGTTGTAACGGCGGTGATCCACCTTGTCTTTGAAGTCAGAAAGCACAGGATAAGCAAAGATGGCAGCAATTTTCGTCAAGATATTGTGTGTAAACGAATTTTTAAGCGTTTCACTGATCTTGTGCGCCAAGCCTTCACTGGCTTTCAAGGCCACATTACCCACAAAGCCGTCGCACACGATCAAATTGACTGTGCCTTGGTAAATGTCGGTGCCTTCGACGTTGCCGTAAAAATTCAAATCGCCGGAGTTGGCCGCTGTTCGCAACAATTCGCCCGTTTTTTTGATAGCTTCGTTGCCTTTGATATCTTCTTCACCGATGTTCAACAAGCCCACAGTAGGGCTTTCGATGTTGTCAAGAACCGACACCAAGGCAGAGCCCATGACCGCGAATTGCAGCAAGTGGTGGGGCGTGCAATCGACATTGGCCCCCAAATCGAGCATGGTGGTACCGCCGCCTTTGAAGTCTGGCATACGACCCGCAATGGCTGGACGGTCAATGCCATCGATGGTTTTAAGAAGATAGCGTGCGATCGCCATCAAAGCACCCGTGTTGCCAGCAGATACCACCGCCTGGGCCGCACCTTGCTTGACTTGCTCAATCGCCACGCGCATGGACGAGTCTTTTTTGCGACGCAAGGCCACTTCGATGGGGTCATCCATGGCCACCACTTCGGAAGCCGGGACCACTTGGGCGCGGGGGTGAGAAAAAGACGACAACGCCTCGGGCAGACCCACCAACAACAGCTTGGCGTCTGGGTGCGTGTCTAAGAAACGGCGACAAGCCACCAGCGTGACACGCGGGCCGTGGTCGCCACCCATGCAATCAACAGCCAGAGTGGTCATGCAGGTTTCTTCTCGTCAAAAAAACAAAAGCCCGAGGCGCCTAAGACAGCCACGGGCCAAT
>JBEEJP010000172.1:0-4541 GCA_041169125.1 Pseudomonadota bacterium | reverse complement strand
CGACAAAGAGTTCATGACCAACATCACGAACTCCAAGAAGATCATGGTGGTCAAAGTCGCTGTGATGACCCATTACGACTCGCGCGTGTTCGACAACGTGAAAAAGCATGAATTCGCCATTCGCTCCGCCGTGTTGGACGTGATGCGTCAAAGCACCGAAGCCGATGTGGCCAAGCCAGACTTCCGCGTTGAATTGGCCGCCAAGATCAAGGTCGTGATGAACGACATGCTGATGAAGTACGAAGACTTCGGTGGCATTGAAGACGTGTTCTTCACCTCTTTTGTGATGCAGTAAGCACTTAAACCATGAAATCAAACCTGCTCTCGGACGAAGAACTGGCCGCGCTGTCGGAAGGCGTGCGCGACGGTTCGATCGAGACCGACACTGGCTTCAACGAAAGCGTGCGGGTGCGCAAACACGACCTCGCCAGCGAAGACAGCAGCTTAGGCGTGAACGTTTCGTCGATCGACATGATCAACGAACGCTTCATCCGACTGTTCCGCCTTGGCTTGCTGGAAGTGCTGCGCACCAGCCCTCGCGTCAACCCCACGCGCGTGCAAATTTTGAAGTTTGGTGATTACCTCAAAGGCTTGCGCCCACCGTTGTCGGTGAACATGGTTCGCATGAACCCCTTGCGTGGCAACTCGGTGATCATCATCGACCCCAACGTGGTGTTCAGCTCACTCGACAGTTTCTTTGGCGGGTTTGGCAAAGGGGTCGGCGAGCTACCTCCTGGTCGCTTGTTTACCCCCACCGAAACACGAATCATCAAAATCATTTTGGAAGTGTTCTTTCGCTCGCTCACTGAAGCGTGGGGACCTTTGATGCCCATCGAATGTGAACATGTGAGCTCTGAGATCAACCCTCAGTTTGCACAAATCGCGGACGAAAACGATTTGGTGGTCTTGAGCCGCTTTGAAGCCGATGCCACCGCCAGTGGCGGCAAAGGCTTCATCGACTTGGTCTACCCCTACGCCACCCTCAAGCCCGTGCGTGAACTGCTCAGCAGCCGCGTGCAAAGTGGTGAGGGCAACGAAGAATCAGACCGCAAATGGCGCAAAGATTTGGCCGCTGCGGTGGGTGATGCCAAGCTGGAATTGCAAGTCACCATGGGTGAAATCAAAACCACGCTGCATCACTTGAACCATTTGCAAGAAGGCGATTTGTTGTTCTTCAAGAAAGACGACACCGCTTTGATGAGCGCGAATGGCGTACCCACCTTCCACGTCAATGTGGGCACACGCGGCTCACAAGTGGCTGTGCAAATCGATCACGAACACGTTCACGGCAAAAACTGAGACAGGAAAACATCATGACTGACGAAAAAGAAAACCCCACCCCAGAACACGACGAAACCGAAGTCGATGCCGCCGCCACTGAAGGCGCACAAGAAACGCACGAGGAAGTGGCTGTAAAGCCCGCCGAAGATGCGGAGCCAAGTCTGGAAGACTTCAAACCCACCATGCCCGGCAACATCAACCCCGAGGTGTTGCAAAACATCGTGGTGAATTTGTCCATCGAGGTGGGCCGTGCACAAATCAAGATCAAAGACTTGATGCGTTTGACCCAAGGCAGCGTGGTGGAACTCGACCGCATTGCCGGCGAACCCCTGGACCTGTTGGTGAACAACTCGGTCGTGGCGCAAGGCGAAATCGTGTTGGTCAACGACCGTTACGGCGTTCGCCTGACCCGTGTGGTGCCCTCTTCTGAGCGCCTCAAACTGATTTAAGCGGGTCCTCTGTATTCGCCATCAGCCACTAGTGCCGCGAACCCTCCCAAGTTCGCGGCCGGTCACGGCTTCCTTCTATGCGCACTGACCTGATTGACCCACAAGCCCTACTTCGTTTGCGCGTTCTGTGCAAACTGAGTCACGCCCAAGTGGCACGTTTGTGCAGCCTCAGCGAACCCCAAGTGCGTGAACTCGAGGGCGGAGAGCCTGGCCAATTCACGAACCGTGAAATGAAGGTTCAAGCCGCATTGAAAGTGGCACTCACCCTCAGTGGCGCACAACCCAACGGGATGCCTGTGGTGAACGTGTTTCGTTCGCATGCCACCACCGATGGCATGGGCCACCATTTACCTGCGTTCAAGATAGACGCCCCTGTCGCGCCCAAGGCTAAATTTCCTGACTCACCCGAATTCTTCAAGCTGCTCTTGATCCTTGTGGTGATGGTGTTTTTGCTGGTCGCTGTGGCCATGCCTTTGCTCTACACCTTGCCCGCCCCACCACCCAAACTCGGTTAAACCCCTGCCCATAAAAAAAGCCTGCTCTGTTTGTCAGAGCAGGCTTTTTTGTGAGCCACTTGCGCGGCTCACAGGCGATCAGTTGGCGTTGATCTTGCGACCGTTCAATGGCTGCACAGGGCGTGCATTGCGCTTGAAGGGGAACTCCACCACTTGTTTCTTACCGATATCCACAGGCGTCTTCAAAATGTAGAAGTTCACGCCTTCGGTACAAGGAGGTGTTGTCAACGAGCCTTCGTAGCTGTAGTGCGTCAAAGCTGCGGGCACCAAGCTGCTGGGGTCAAATTTGATTTTGTCAAACACCACTTCTGGGCCTTCGGCTTTGGGTGCGTTGTCCCACAAAGTTTGGATCGCGGCGTTGTCTTTGCCATCGTTGAGCAACACGCCCAACACGGCCAACTTACCTTCGGCATTCTTGTGCACAAAGTGCGCCACCATGGCCATGGGCTTGCCGTCGATTTGCTCTTCGCTAGGACGGTGGAAGTGGAATTGCAACAAGTTGTACACGTCCTTGTTGATCTTCAAGGTGCTGCCTGGCTCCACGTTCACTTGAATGGTGTGGCCGTTGTTCAACAACTTCAGCGGGCCTTCTTTGTAGTTGACCACCAACACGTCTTTGGACTTCTCGAAAGGACCGGTGATGTTCAAAGGCGATTGTTTTTGACCTTTGCCGCATGTGGGGAACTCATCGCCCCAGTTTTCTGGGCCCATGTCACCGGCGTAGTCCCAGTGAACCGCATGGCCTTTTTTGTGGGCTTTGTCTTCTTTTTCAACCACGCAGTCCGCCAACACTTTGACTTTCTGACCGGCTGCAGCCAACGCATTTTGCGCTGCACAGATGGACTTCACACGTGAAGACCATTCAGCCATTTCCAACGCCTTTTGGAAAGCGCTCACGGTTTCTGGATCTTCCGCACCTTTGGTCAACAAGCGCAAGGCGCCCAAGCCCAATTGACGTTCGCTGGTGGTTGGGCCTTTTTGCGCTTTGATGAAGGCTTCGTAGTCTTGCAAGACCACGCCATTGGCAAAAGATTCTTTGACCGCAGCCAGCTGCTTGGCGGCGGGCTCGTATTCTTCGAGATGCTCTTTGGCCTCTTCCAATTCCTTGGTCAGCTTTTCAAGCTCTTCTTGCGCCTCAGTCGCGCCTTCGCTGGCTTCGTTGAGCTCGCTCATGATGTGGTTCTTACCGGAGTAGCTCCAGTAACCAAACGCCAAAGCGCCTGCGAGCAGCAGACCCATGACGATTTCAATGATCAGTCTTAAATGTTTTTTCATGGCCATTCACTTTTGAGTGGGTGCATTGGATAAAGCCCAACAGCAACGCGCAACGCACGCTGCCCGTTTGGGCAAGTCAGTGGGTATCGGCTTGATTTGACCCAAGCTTTAGCCTCCAGAGGATAAGGGCAAATTATTGCCGCAACTGATAAAAGCAATAAACGTGCTCAAAAAACCCGCCACTACAATGGGCGACTTCTTCAACAGCCTCTGGATGAACACCATGAAACGCTGCACTTACCCCCACGGGGAGGCTCTCGCATGAGCCGCAAAGTCTTTATCAAAACCTTCGGCTGCCAAATGAACGAGTACGACTCGGACAAGATGGTGGACGTCCTTGGGCAGTCCGATGGTTACGAAAAAACCAACGACGTCGAAGAGGCCGACCTGATCGTCTTCAACACCTGCTCGGTACGCGAAAAAGCCCAAGAAAAGGTGTTTTCTGACCTCGGCCGCATCCAACACTTGAAAGCCAAGGGCGTCAAGATTGCCGTGGGCGGCTGCGTGGCCAGCCAAGAAGGCGACACCATCATCGCCCGTGCGCCCTATGTGGATGTGGTGTTTGGCCCCCAAACCTTGCACCGCTTGCCCGACTTGCTGAACCAACGCGACAACTTGGCCAAGCCACAGGTGGACATCAGCTTTCCAGAGATCGAAAAGTTCGACCACTTACCCCCCGCCCGCGTGGAAGGTGGCAGCGCTTTTGTGAGCATCATGGAAGGTTGCAGCAAGTACTGCAGCTACTGCGTGGTGCCCTACACCCGTGGCGAAGAAGTGAGCCGCCCGTTTGACGATGTGTTGGTTGAAGTCGCAGGCTTGGCAGCGCAAGGCGTGAAAGAAGTCACGCTCTTGGGCCAAAACGTCAACGCCTACCGCGGCGCCATGGGCAACACGACTGAGATTGCCGACTTCGCACTACTCATCGAATATGTGGCCGAAATCCCCGGCATCGAGCGCATTCGCTACACCACCAGCCACCCCAATGAATTCACCCAACGACTGATTGATGCGTATGCCAAGG
>JBEEJP010000171.1:0-4579 GCA_041169125.1 Pseudomonadota bacterium | reverse complement strand
TTGGGCGATGGCGTTGATGGTGAGGTCACGGCGTGCGAGGTCTTGCTCCAGCGTCACATCGGGCGCCGCGTACACGGTGAAGCCGTGGTAGCCCCGTGCCGTTTTGCGCTCGGTACGGGCAAGGGCATATTCCTCATGCGTGTCGGGATGCAAGAACACGGGAAAGTCTTTGCCCACCGGCTGATAGCCTTGCGCCACCAGTGCCTCGGGTGTGCTGCCCACCACCACCCAGTCGCGGTCGGAGCCGCTCATCCCCATCAGGGCATCGCGTACCGCACCGCCGACGAGGTAGGTCTTCATCACTTGCCTGCGACAAACAAACGTTTGATGGACTTGGGCTCAGCCACTCCCAACACACGCAGACCAGGCAAGTGACCGATGGCCACGTTGTGCACTTTCATCGAGTCCAAGTTGTCGCGGCTCATGAGTGTTTTGCCCGGAGCCCATTCCATGAGCAGGGCTTGTAGCCAACCGATGGCATAGGGCAGTGAGAGGACTGGACGCTCTTTACCCACCCAACGACCGGCAAGTTGCACCAGCTCGGCGAGCGTGAGGATGTCGGGGCCGCACAGCTCAAACACTTGGTCTTCGGTGCTGGGCGTGTTCACGCAGTGCACGATGGCTTGCGCCACATCGTGCACCCACACCGGCTGAAAACGCGTGTGCGCACCTGCCAGCGGCATGAAGGGGAAGACCTTTTGCAAATTCGCAAAGAGGTTGATGAATTGGTCGTCTTTGCCAAAGATCACGCTGGGGCGCAGCAGGGTCAAACCCAGAGGGGCTTTTTGCGCCGCGGATTGCAGCGCCAATTCACCACGCGCTTTGCTGCGTTGGTACATCGAGGGGCCGTGTACATCGGCCCCCAAGGCGCTGACGTGAATCAGTCGTGTGACGTTTTCGGCATGGCAGGCTCGTGCCAAGTTGGCGGGTAGCGTCACATGGGCTTGAGTGAACTCTTCTTCTGTGCCGTGCAAGATGGCGATGAGGTTGATCACGACATCGTGGCCGTGCACCAAGGCTTGCAGTTGTTTGGCGTCGTGCACATTGGCTTGCACCACGGTCACGCCGGGCATCATTTGGATGTGACGTGCGGGCAAGCGGCGTGTGGGCACGGTCACTTGGTGGTGTTGCAAGCTCAGGCGTGAACACACATGGCGGCCCACAAAGCCGCTGCCGCCGAGGACCAGAATTTTCTTGGACGTGAAAGATGACATGAGCAGACTGTAGCGCCAACTGGGCCACAAACGCCGCAGGATAATGGCCCAATGAACCAACTCGACGCCCTCAAACAATTCACCACCGTGGTGGCCGACACCGGCGACTTCAAGCAACTCGCGCAGTTCCAGCCGCAAGACGCCACCACCAACCCCTCGTTGATTTTGAAAGCGGTGCAAAAGCCCGAATACCTGCCCTTGCTCAAGGCCGTCGTGGCTGAGTACGGCAGCGAGCCGATGGATGCCCAGATTGACCGCCTGCTGGTGCGTTTTGGCTGCGAAATTTTGGCCACCATCCCTGGGCGCGTGTCCACCGAAGTGGATGCGCGCTTGAGTTTTGACACACCCGCCACCGTGGCGCGGGCCCAACGCATCATGGCGCTGTACGAGGCACAAGGTGTCAAGCGCGAGCGCGTGCTCATCAAAATCGCGTCAACTTGGGAAGGCATCCAAGCCGCTGCCGAGTTGGAGCGCGAAGGCATTCGCACCAACCTCACCTTGTTGTTCTCGTTCGCGCAAGCGGTGGCATGTGGCGACGCCAAGGTACAACTCATTTCCCCGTTTGTAGGCCGCATTTACGACTGGTACAAAAAGTCAGCTGGCGCGGCTTGGGTAGAAGCCGACAACGCTAACGCCAACGACCCTGGCGTGAAGTCAGTCCGCGCGATTTACAACCACTACAAACGCCACGGTATCCAAACCGAGGTCATGGGAGCGAGCTTTAGAAATGTGGGCCAAATCACCGCTTTGGCGGGGTGTGATTTGCTCACCATCGCACCTGAATTGCTAGCGCAACTTGGGGCATCGCATGAGCCATTGACGCAGGCCTTGAGCGCCTCTGCAGCGATGCAATTGGACTTGCCTGAGGTGCATCACACCGAGGCCTCGTTCCGCTATGCCTTGAATGACGATGCAATGGCCACCGAGAAGTTGGCAGAAGGCATTCGTGCGTTTTGCGTCGATGCCGTGAAGCTGGAAGCCCTCATGCTCTGAACTTTGCCTGTGCGCGTGAGCGAACGGGCAGGCCAGTCGGCTCATCAGTTGCTACGCGCCAGAAAATCGCCTCGTAGCCCGCCCATTCGCTCACGCTTTGGGCGTTCAGACGAAAAAAATCCCCGCGATGCGGGGATTTTTTATTGGGGATGTCAGTCTGCAATAAAGCATCCCGACGCAGCATGAGAGTACAGGGCAAGGCGCAGACGTGCTGACAGTGGCTTGGCCACGGCAAGCGGCTGCAACGCCGCCCTGTGCTCTCAGGCAAGGAGCACGTCTTACATGCCCATGCCGCCCATGCCACCCATACCGCCCATGCCACCCATATCGGGCATGCCGCCAGCAGAGTCTTCTTTTGGCGCTTCTGAGACCATGCACTCAGTGGTCAACATCAAAGAGGCCACAGACGCTGCGTTTTGCAAAGCAGTGCGTGTCACTTTGGTGGGGTCCAAGATGCCCATTTCGATCATGTCGCCATAGGTGTCGTTGGAGGCGTTGAAGCCGTAGTTGCCTTTGCCGGCCAACACGTTGTTCACCACCACGCTGGCTTCGCCACCGGCGTTGTAAACGATCTCGCGCAGAGGCGCTTCGATGGCTTTGAACACCAAAGCGATGCCGTGGTTTTGGTCTTCGTTGTCACCCTTCAAGGCACCAACAGTTTGACGTGCGCGCAACAAGGCCACGCCGCCACCAGCCACGATGCCTTCTTCCACGGCAGCGCGTGTAGCGTGCAAGGCGTCTTCCACGCGGGCTTTCTTCTCTTTCATTTCGACTTCAGTGGCAGCGCCCACCTTGATCACGGCAACACCGCCAGCCAACTTGGCCACGCGCTCTTGCAGTTTTTCGCGGTCGTAGTCAGAGGTGGCTTCTTCGATTTGCACACGGATTTGCTTCACGCGAGCTTCGATGTCCACCGCTGCACCAGCGCCGTCGATGATGATGGTGTTTTCTTTGCCCACTTCAATGCGCTTGGCTTGACCGAGGTCTGCCAAAGTCACTTTTTCGAGGGTCAAGCCCACTTCTTCAGCGATCACTTTGCCGCCAGTCAAGATGGCGATGTCTTCCAACATGGCCTTGCGACGATCGCCAAAGCCTGGTGCCTTGACAGCCACAACCTTCAAGATGCCACGGATGGTGTTGACCACCAAAGTTGCCAAGGCTTCGCCATCGACGTCTTCAGCAATGATCAACAAAGGACGGCCAGCTTTGGCCACGGCTTCCAAGGTGGGCAACAAGTCGCGGATGTTGCTGATCTTCTTGTCGAACAACAACACGAAGGGGTTGTCCAACAAAGCGGCTTGCTTCTCTGGGTTGTTGATGAAGTAGGGGCTCAAGTAGCCACGGTCAAATTGCATACCCTCGACCACGTCGAGTTCGTTTTGCAAAGACTTGCCGTCTTCCACTGTGATGACGCCTTCTTTGCCCACTTTGTCCATGGCGTTGGCGATGATTTCACCAATGCTGTGGTCGCTGTTGGCAGAGATCGAACCGACTTGGGCGATTTCTTTGGTGGTGGTGGTGGTCTTAGAAACTTTCTTCAGCTCTTCGATCAACGCGGCCACAGCCTTGTCGATGCCGCGCTTCAAGTCCATGGGGTTGCCGCCGGCAACCACGTACTTCATGCCTTCGCGCACGATGGCTTGTGCCAACACGGTCGCGGTGGTGGTGCCGTCGCCAGCGTTGTCAGAAGTCTTAGAAGCGACTTCTTTCACCATTTGCGCACCCATGTTCATGAGCTTGTCTTTGAGTTCGATTTCTTTGGCCACGGACACACCGTCCTTGGTCACGGTGGGGGCGCCGAAAGAGCGCTCGAGCACCACGTTACGACCCTTGGGGCCCAAAGTTACTTTCACTGCGTTGGCGAGGATGTTCACGCCTTCAACCATGCGTGCGCGGGCTTCGCCGCCGAAAATTACGTCTTTTGCTGCCATTTTTTAAAACTCCTAAATTCAATTAATTAGTTGAGGACAGAGCAAGCAGGCGCTTTGCGCGTCGCTCGGTCTGTCCCGCAAGTCATTCGACTTATTCGACTACGGCGAACAGGTCTTCTTCTTTCATGACCAACAGTTCGTCGCCAGCCACCTTGACGGTTTGGCCGCTGTACTTGCCGAACAACACGCGGTCGCCAACTTTCACGGTCAACGCTTTGGTCTCGCCTTTGTCGTTGGTCTTGCCTGGGCCCACGGCCACAACTTCACCTTGATCAGGCTTTTCAGCGGCTGAATCAGGAATCACGATGCCAGAGGCGGTTTTTGTTTCGCTTTCGATACGTTTAACGATCACGCGGTCGCCGAGAGGACGAAGTTTCATTGCATCTCCAAATAGGAACTAAGGGTTGAAAGCCAAGCGCCCAGACAGACTGGGCGCGGATT